>JBDUEI010000086.1:0-26101 GCA_040002515.1 Rudaea sp.
GTCACCGGCGGCGCCGGATTCATCGGCGGCAACTTCGTGCTCGGTCTCATGCGCGAAGGCGGGTATCGCATCGTGAATCTCGACAAGCTCACGTACGCGGGGAATCTCGATACGTTGGCGCCGCTGCGCGACGATGCGAATCACGTCTTCGTGCAGGGCGATATCGGCGACAAGGCGCTGGTCGCAAAACTGCTCGACGAACACAAACCGACGGCGATCGTGAATTTCGCGGCGGAGTCGCATGTCGATCGCTCGATCGATGGTCCGGCGGAATTCGTGCAGACCAACGTGGTCGGTACGTTATCGCTGCTCGAAGCGGCGCTGGCCTACTGGCGACATTCGCCGCTGTCGGAGCAGGATGCGTTCAGGTTCCTGCACGTGTCGACGGACGAGGTGTACGGATCGCTCGGTCCGGTCGGACGTTTCCGCGAGGATTCGCCGTATCAGCCCAATTCGCCGTACTCGGCGTCGAAGGCCTCATCGGATCATTTGGTACGCGCGTTCCATCACACGTATGGAATGCCGACGCTGACCACGAACTGTTCGAACAATTACGGGCCGTTCCAGTTTCCGGAAAAACTTATTCCGCTGATGATCCACAAAGCGCTGATCGGTGAAAAACTTCCCGTGTACGGCGATGGGCGAAACGTGCGCGATTGGTTGTTCGTCGGCGATCATTGCAAGGCGATTCAGCGCGTGCTGGAAATCGGCCGGACCGGCGAGGTATACAACGTCGGCGGCGATGCGGAGCGCGAGAACATCGTGGTCGTGAAGACAATCTGCAAATTGCTCGACGAGCGCAGGCCGATGCCGAATGGTGTCAAACGCGAATCGTTGATCACGTATGTCAAAGACCGGCCGGGTCATGATCGGCGCTACGCGATCGATGCGAGCAAGATCAAGACCAATCTCGGCTGGCGACAAACCGAAAGTTTCGAAAGCGGTATCGCTAAAACGGTCGATTGGTATCTCGACAACAGTGAATGGTGTCAGCGCGTGCTCGATGGCAGTTATCGCATGGAACGCCTCGGCGTCGCCGTGTAAATCGCCACGGAAAAAAAGGAATAAATCCACAATGCAGCAAATTGGAAAAGGCATCATTCTGGCGGGCGGTTCGGGAACGCGCCTGTATCCGTTGACGCAGGTGATCAGCAAGCAGTTGCTGCCGGTTTACGACAAACCGATGATCTACTACCCGCTGTCGACGCTGATGCTCGCCGGCATTCGCGAAGTCCTCGTGATCAACACGCCGCACGAGCAGGCATTGTTCCAGAGCCTGCTCGGCGACGGATCTCAGTGGGGCATCACGATCAGCTACGCGGCGCAGCCGAGTCCGGACGGATTGGCTCAGGCGTTCGTGATCGGCAAGGATTTCGTCGCCGGCCAGCCCAGCTGCCTCATTTTGGGCGACAACATTTTCTACGGCCACGGCCTGACCGAAGTGATGCGCAATGCAGCGCGCCGCACGCACGGCGCGACCGTGTTCGGTTATTGGGTGCGCGATCCGGAGCGTTACGGTGTCGCCGAGTTCGACGCGGACGGACGGGTGATCGGTCTGGAGGAAAAACCGACCGCGCCGCGCTCCAATTATGCCGTGACGGGTTTGTATTTCTACGATCAGCGCGTGTGCGATTTTGCGGCCGAACTGAAACCGTCGCCGCGCGGCGAACTGGAAATCACGGATCTGAATCGACGTTATCTCGACGATTCGTCGCTGATGCTCGAAAAGCTCGGGCGCGGTTATGCGTGGCTGGATACGGGAACGCACGAATCGCTGAACGAGGCGTCGGGCTACATCCAGACCATCGAAAACCGGCAGGGTCTGAAGATCAGTTGTCCGGAGGAAATCGCTTACGTGAATGGCTGGATCGACGCCGAGCAAGTGCTTCGCCTTGCCGCGCCGCTGGCCAAGAACGGCTACGGTCAATATCTGCAGCAGTTGGTGCGGCAGGGGCCTGTGGCGTGAAGATTATCGAGACGATCCTGCCGGGCTGCGTGGTCATCCAGCCCGACGTGCACGGCGATGCGCGCGGCTATTTCTACGAAAGCTACAATGCGGAAAAGTATAAAAGTGCAGGATTGGATCTGCGCTTCGTGCAGAGCAACGTGTCGCGTTCGGCGCATGGCGTGTTGCGCGGATTGCACTACCAGAATCCGAATCCGCAGGGAAAACTGGTCAGCGTTCTGGAAGGTGAGGTCTATGACGTCGCCGTCGACATCCGCGGGGGATCGCCGACTTTCGGCCGCTGGGCCGCCGCGATCTTGTCGGCTGAAAACAAACGCCATTTCTGGATACCCGAAGGTTTCGCGCACGGGTTTGTCGTGCTCTCGGAATTCGCGACGTTCAACTATCAATGCACCGCGATTTACGATCGCGCGGCCGACGCCGGCATTCGCTGGAACGATGCCGAGATCGGTATCGACTGGCCGGTCAGCGCACCGCTGCTTTCAGACAAGGATTCGATCGCGCCGTTCCTGCGCGACGTACCGCACGACAGATTGCCGCCGTTCCGCGCCGGCGCCTGAGCGCCTTCATCGTTTCATCGGGGAGAATCACATGCGATTGACACATTGGCTTGTCGCCACCGCTCTGATCGCAAGGTGGGGCGCGGCGTTCGCGGATGTTCCGCTATCCGATTTCGCGAAGCACGATCAATACGGCGAAGTGAAAATTTCTCCGGACGGTCGCACGCTTTCTGCGGTGACGAATGTCAACGGACAACGCCTGCTGACGTTGGTCGATCTGACGACGATGAAGTCGACCACGCTGCGGCCGCGCGAAGGCGACGACATCGCCGACACGTGGTGGGTCGCGACGGATCGCGTGATGTACAACGAAGGCGAACACGTCGCGGGCCAGGAACGACCGATCGTCACCGGCGAATTGTATTCGGTGAAGGCCGACGGTTCCGGCGCGAACATCCTGTTCGGATATCGCGCGGGCAGTCAGATGCCGACGGCGTCGCACATCGCGCGCAAAACCAGCGAAGCGGCAACCGGCATTTTGGTGAGCGCGCTGAAGGACGATCCGACTCACGCGCTGATCGCAAGTTACGGTTGGAACGGGCCGAATCATTCCAGTGACGCACTCGGCGCGTATCCGGAAATATTCCGGCTGGATTTGCGCGACGGCAACAAAACGCTGGTCGCCACATCGCCCTTGCGCAGCGCGACGATCCTGGCCGATCACACAGGCGCCGTCCGATTTGCGTATGGCACCGACAACGACGGTAGCGAAAAGGTTTGGTATCGCGAGGCCTCCGGCGGCGACTGGCAACTTCTTCACGACGGCAGCAAACAGCACGGCGAATTCGTGCCCCTGATGTTCGATCGCAGCAACGCATCGGCTTACGTGCGCTGCACGGGCGACAACGGCGTCGGCGGCATTTGTCGCTGGAATGCGGTGACGAAAAAATCCGAAACGCTGTGGAGCGCGAAGGAATCCAGTGCCGGCGGTTTGTTGCCGACGGCCGATGGAATGGATGCGTTCGCGATCCGATCGCAGCCGGGTCGGCCGGCGATCACGTTGCTCGACAAATCCGCGCCGGAAGTCGCGATCCTGATCGACGTGATGAAACAGTTTCCCGGCGAAGATGTCACGCTCACGAGCGCGTCGCACGACGGAAAACGCATGGTGTTTCTGGTCCGCGCCGATACCGATCCGGGCGTCTATCTTCTTTATGATGCCGACACCAAGAAACTGAGCGCACTGTTCCAGCGCCGCGCATGGATAAAACCCGCCGCGATGGCGACGATGGAACCGATCGCACTGAAATCGCGCGACGGAATGGCGCTGAACGGTTATCTGACGCGCCCGGTTGGAAAAGAAACCGCCAAGCATTTGCCGACAGTCGTGCTGGTTCACGGCGGTCCGTACGGCATTCGCGACGTGTGGGGTTTCGATCCCGAAGTGCAGATGCTCGCCAGCCACGGCCATGCCGTGTTGCAAGTCAACTTTCGCGGTTCCGGCGGTTATGGGAACGCGTTCGAACGCGCCGGTTATCGCGAATGGGGCGGCAAGATGCAGGACGATGTCACCGATGCGACGCGCTGGGCGATCGAGCAGGGCATCGCCGACAAAAACCGCATCTGCATTTTCGGCACGAGTTACGGCGGTTATGCGGCGATCGAAGGCGCAACCAAGGAGCCGGATCTGTACACATGCGCGATCGCTAACGCCGGCGTGTACGACTTGCGCCTGATGTCGAGCAGTGGAGACATTCCGCAATTCCTACGCGGACAGAATTATCTGAAGCTCGTGCTCGGCGAAAACCAGGATGAGTTGTACGACCGTTCGCCGATCGCTCATATCGATCGATTGAAATCGAAGGTGATGTTGATCGTCGGCGGCGCCGATACGCGCGTGCCGGCGATCCAGGGCGAGCGTCTGCACGATGCGTTGACCCGTGCGCACGTCGAGCACGAATGGCTGTACGAAAAGAACGAAGGCCACGGTTTTTATGACGAAGCGCACACCGCGGCGATGTACGAAAAAGTCGCCGCGTTCCTGGAAGCGCAAATCGGCAAGAACGCGACCGCCGCGTCGAAATGAGGATTCTGCTGCTCGGCGCACACGGTCAGGTCGGACGCGAATTGTCGAAGACACTGGCGCCGCTCGGTGAACTGATTCTCGCGACGCGTGATGGCGGCGGCGCAACGATCGCGGCCGACCTGGGCGATGCGGTGTCGCTGTCGGTCGCGCTGGATGCAGCGAACGCGGACGTGATCGTCAACGCCGCGGCCTATACGGCGGTCGATCGCGCCGAAGACGAACCGGATCGGGCGCGGCGCATCAACGCCGATGCGCTGGCGGAGATCGGGCATTGGGCGCGCGCCAAACGGGCGCGCGTCGTGCATTTTTCGACCGATTACGTGTTCGACGGAAAGAGTGAACGCCCGTATCGCGAAGACGATGCGACGTCACCGCTAGGTGTGTACGGGCGCACCAAACTGGCGGGCGAACATGCGTTGCGCGATTCGGGATGCGATCATTTCATTTTCCGCACGGCATGGGTTTACGCATCTCACGGCAAGAATTTTCTGCTGACCATGCTCAAGCTTGGTGCGGAGCGCGACGAACTTCGCATCGTCGACGATCAGCGTGGAACGCCGACTTCGGCCAAGCTGATCGCGGAGGTGACCGCAAGCGTTTTGGCGCACGACGCCAAGCCGACAGATGGCATCTATCATCTGTGCGCCGGTGGCGAGTGCACGTGGTTCGAGTTCGCGCGGAGCATTTTCGAACGCGCGCATGTGGCGAAATTGATCGATCGCGTTCCGCGCATCGTCGCCATCACGACGGCGGACTTTCCGACCACGGCCGAACGTCCGCGCTATTCCGTTCTCGATACGGCGAAACTGCGCGGCGCATTCGGAGTAGATTTGCCGGCATGGCAACACGGGCTGGACGCGGTGATCGGCGAACTCGCATCGGGTGCGACGCGATGAGCGCGCGCGCATGTTGATTCCGGTCATTCTTTCCGGCGGTTCCGGAACGCGGCTGTGGCCGGTGTCGCGAAGTGCGTATCCAAAACCGTTCATGCGCATGCCGGACGGACAATCGCTGTTGTACAAAACGCTCGACCGCGCGTTGCGCCTCGCCGACGAAGGCCGCGTGCTCACCGTGACCGGACGCGATTATTACTTTCTGAGCCGCGACGAATATGCGCATCATCCGGATGCACAACTCGATCGTCTGCCGTTCCTGCTCGAACCGGTCGGACGCAATACCGCTCCGGCGATCTGCCTTGCCGCATTGTATACATTGGAACATATCGGCAAGGATGCGACGCTGCTCGTGCTGCCGGCCGATCATCTGATCAACGATATCGCGGCGTTCGAAACCGATGCGCGCGCGGCGTATTCGCTCGCGCAGGATGGCAGGCTGGTGACATTCGGAATTCCGCCGGCCGCGCCCGAAACCGGATTCGGATATATCCGCATGGGCGATCGCATCGAACACGGTCGCGACATCGCGGCGTTCGTCGAAAAGCCCGATCGGCCGACAGCGGAACGGTATGTCGCCTCGGGCGATTACGCGTGGAACTCCGGCATGTTCTGTTTCCGCGCCGATGCCTTGCTCGCGGCGGCGGAATTATTCGCCCCCGACGTGCTTGCGGCGGCGCGCGTGTGCCATGCCAGCGCGATGAGCTGGGAAAGCCCGGTCGAGTACGCGCGCGACGCTTTCATGGCGATGCCGAATATCTCGATCGATTACGCATTGATGGAGCGTGCGCAACGCCGCGCCGTGGTACCGGCGCGCTTCGACTGGAGCGATATCGGTTCGTGGAAGGCGATCAGCGAAATTCCGTCGGACACTGCGCCGGACGCGGCCGGCAATCGCGTGCAGGGATCGGCCGTCGTGATCGAAAGTTCGAACTGTTTCATCCAGGCCGATCAACGCATGGTCGCGGTGGTCGGCGTGAAGGATCTGGTGATCGTCGATACCGGCGATGCGGTGTTGGTGGCCGATCGCGAGCGCGCGCAGGAAGTCAAACAGGTGGTCGATCATCTGCGCGAATCGGATCATGCGTCGGCGCGTTTTCACCGAACCGTGCATCGGCCGTGGGGCTCGTTCACGATTCTCGAAGACGCGGCGGATTGCAAAGTGAAACGATTGACCGTGAAACCGGGCGAAGTGCTGAGTCTGCAAAAACATCACCGCCGCAGCGAACACTGGACGGTCGTGTCCGGCACGGCGAAGGTGCGTGTCGGCGACCAAGAGTTTTTGCTCGAGCGCAACGAATCGACGTTCATTCCGATGGATACGCTGCACCGGCTGGAGAACCCGACCGCGAGCGACGTTCATCTGATCGAAGTGCAATGCGGTGATTATTTCGGCGAGGACGATATCGTCCGCCTCGAAGACCGCTACGGACGCGCGCCGTCGGGCTGAGCGCGGCTCGCCCGAAAAGTATACAAATCGTGATTCCGCGCGACGCGGGGGGAAACCATCAGAATCGGCGTGGGTTTACGCGTGTTTTTTCGCGCGTCGGCGCGCCGCGGACATCCGATTCACAATTGAAAGTCTTTTATTCGCTAAGATTCCTATAGCAAACATTTTTTGCGGTGCGAGAACCGCAAATTCCGTTGCGAGGCGGTATTCAGGGGGTTAGCGATGTACGTGTTCAATTCGGGACGGCCCGCGAGCGGCCGCGCCAGTTCGTTTCGTTTGGCAATTCTTCGTCGTTTTTATCTGATCGCGCTGGTCGCGGCGCTGGCGCTTCCGGCGCACGCCTGGGCGCAAGCGGTGTGCGCGAGTCCCGGCAGCAGCGGGGGCGGCACGATCAGCGGGATCGTCAACACCTATTTCCAGGGCAACGGAAATCTGGCTGCGGGAGCAACCACGCTCACGCTCGGCACGCTCGATTCGCGCGGTGCGGCTACCACGCTCGCCGTCGGCGATCTGCTGCTGGTCATGCAGATGCAGGACGGACAGATCAATTCGACGAACTCGAGCGCCTATGGCGACGGCACCGGCTCCGGCAGCGGCACGACGAGCGTCGGCAGCGCGGGTCTGCATGAATTCGTCACGGTCACGGCCGCAGTCAGCGGAACCACCGGCGATACGATTACGTTCGCGCCTGCGCTGACGAATACGTATAGCCAGATTGCGGCGAGCACGACGTCGGGACAGAAACGCTATCAGGTCATCCGCGTGCCGCAGTACACGGCGGCGACGGCGTCGGGCATCACCGCGCCAGGCTGGGGCTTGGGCGCAGGCGCCACCGGCGAAACCGGCGGTGTGGCCGCGGTCGATGTGCGCGACACGTTGACGTTGGGTTCGGCAACCGTCGAAGGTCAGGCCAATCGCGCGTTTTTCCTCGGCGGCAAAGGTTTTCGCGGTGCGGCCGGCGACGGTAGCTCCGCCAACAACGGATCGAATGCGGACTGGGTGACGTTGGCGTCGAGCACGTCGCCACCGACCGCACCGGCCTATCTGGCGCACGGCGGAAAAGGTGAGGGCATTGCCGGTACGCCGCGCTTTTTCGCCGTCAAGGATCAGTGGGGTTTTCAAACCACCAATGCGGTGACGTCGGCCACGAACCTGGTTCAGATCGATTACGGCAACAGCGGCAGATACGGCGCCGGCATCGAAGGCTATCCGAACGGCTCGCACGCGCGCGGCGCACCCGGCAACGCGGGCGGTGGCGGCACTGACGGTCGCAATCCCGATCAAAGCAACGACGAAAACGCGGGCGGCGGCGGCGGCGGAAGTTTCGCGGCCGGCGGACTCGGCGGGCGTCCGTGGAATGCGCCGTTAGTGGACAGCGACGGACGCGGCGGCGGCGGGTATGCGGGAACGCTCGCGTTCAATCGCGTGTTCCTCGGCGGCGGCGGCGGTTCGGGCGGCACCAACAATTCTACGGCCGATCCGGCGGCGTACACGAATCAGGCGATGGCTTGCACGCAAGCGGCGTTGTGTTCTTCGGGCGCGGCTGGCGGCGGTATCGTCATCATTCGCGCGCGGTCCGTGGTCGGCAGCGGCACCATCGACGTGCGCGGCGCGCATGCCTACAACGTGCAGAACGATGCCGCGGGCGGCGGCGGTGGTGGCGGTGCGGTCGTGGTTTATTCCGTTGACGGCGGCAGTGCGACGATCACGGCAAGCGGCGGCGATGGCGGCAACGCGTGGGCCGGCAATCAGAGTGGCGCGGGAAACCGGCACGGTCCGGGTGGCGGCGGCGGCGGCGGATTCGTCGCGTATTCGCCGCAGGGCATGTCGGTGAATGCTACGCTCGACGGCGGCACACCAGGCCTCACGACCAACGGCACGGATACGTATTCTTCCAGCGGCAACATCGGCGGACTGAGCACGTTTCAATCGCCGAACACGCCGGGCACGATTCCCGGCGCGCTGTGTTCGCCGGATCTGCAATTGACGAAATCCGACGGTGTAAGCTCAATCACGCCATCGCAAGCGCTGACCTACACGTTGACGGTGAAGAACAACGCAAGCGCGCCGACCATCGGCACGATCACCGTCGTCGATGTCATGCCGGCCACACTCGTCTACGCCGGCCTGCCGACGTTCGTCACCGGCAATTTCACGTGTACGTACAACATCGGTCCTCCGCAGAGTTTCTCGTGTGCCAGTTCCACCGCGATCGCGGCCAACGGCACCGACACGATCGCGATTCCGGTCACCGTATCGCCGACGGCGACGCCGGGTTCGATCACCAACCAGGCGCAAGTCGGCGGCGGCGGCGATCCGAACAAACCGACACCGACCATCGGCACGACGCAAACCTGCACAGCCAACGACACGCCGGCCGGATGCGCCGTCGACGTCGATGCGCTGCAGTCTCCGTTGTTGTCCGTGACGAAATCCGACGGCACCACGAGCTTGCTCGCGGGCGGTGCGACGACGTATTCGCTGATCGTTTCCAATACCGGCGGCGCGGCGACGACGGGCACGATCCAGCTCGTCGACGTATTACCGACCGGTCTGGTTTATTCCGGCGCGGCTACGTTCGCTTCCGGCATTTTCAGCTGCACGTTCGCTGCTCCGAATTTCACCTGCACGAGCGCCACGCCGATCGCGATCGGCGGTTCGTCGACGATCACGATTCCGGTTTCGGTATCTGCGACCGCGCCAGGCGCGGTGACAAACTTGGCGCAAGTCGGCGGTGGTGGCGATCCGACCAAGACGATCCTGCCGACACCGGCCACGACCGGCGCCTGTCCCGTTCCCGATCCGCCGGCGACCACATCGTCCGATCCGGCCAGCGGTTGCGCGGGCGACACCGATGCGGTGAAGCACGTCAATCTGACGATGACAAAAGACGACGGAGTGCCGTTCGTCCTGGTCGGCGGCTCGACCACGTATACCTATGTCGTGACCAACGGCGGCGACGCGGCATCGGTCGGCACCATTTACTTCCGCGATGAACTGCCGGCCGGATTGTCATGGCCGGCGACGCTCGTCGGCGGCGGTGTGAATGCTGCCGACTGGGCGTGCGTTCGCGTCAGCGCGACGAGTGCGACATGCACCTCGGCCACGCCGATCGCCTCGGGCGCGAACAGCAAATTCACGTTGCTGGTCAGCGCGGCGGGCGTGACGAACGGATCGCAGTATTTGAACAAGTCGCGCATCGCGGGCGGCGCGGATGCGGATCTCTTGCCAGGACCGCTGACGCCAGCGAATGTCACGGCCTGCATCAGCAACAACAATCCAGCCGGTTGTGCGCTCGATCTGGATACCGCCGCACAGGCGATCATCCGTCTGGCCAAGACGCACACCGGAGCATCGTTCAATCCGGGCGCCACCGTTCCGTTCACGCTCGCCATCACCAACTCCGGCGGTCTGCCGTCGGGCGGCGCGGGCACGATCACCGTGATCGATCCGCTGCCGACGAATCTCACCTACACGGGTGCAGCGACGTTCACGTCCGGCGTGTTCAATTGCGCGGTCGCGACGAACGTGGTGACCTGCACGAACACCGCGCCGATCGCGGCGGGCGCGACATCGAACATCACATTCTCCGCCATCGTTTCGGCGACGGCGACCAACGCGATCGTCAATCCCGCCAAAGTCGGTTCGAGCGGCGGATTCGATCCGAGCAACGACACGCCACCGACCGCCGGCACCGCCGCGGCTTGCACCGGTACGAATGTGCCGACCGTCGGTTGCGCGACTGACCCTGTCGCGCTGAATGCGGATCTGCAAATCACCAAGACCGACGGCGCCGTAACGTACGCGCCGGGCGCGTCCGTCACGTACACGATCACCGCCACCAACGCCGGTCCTTCGGGCGTTGTCGGCGCGGTCGTCTCCGACACGATTCCCGTCGCTTTGACGGGTGTGACGTGGACGGCAACGTACACAGGCGGCGGCAGCGGTCCGGCAGCAGGCAGCGGCAATATCAACGCGACCGTGACGTTGCCGCCGACCGCGACGGCCATCTTCACTGTCACCGGTACGACGAGCGCGTCGGCATCGGGCGATCTGGTCAACACCGCGACGATCACCGCGTCGACGGGCATCGTCGATACCAATCCCGCCAACAATTCGGCGACCGATACCGACACCGCCGCGGCGCTCGTCGATCTGGCCATCACCAAGACCGATGGCGTGACGACCGTGGTGCCCGGCAACAGCATCACGTACACGATCGTCGTCACCAACAGCGGACCGAGTAATGCGGTCGGCGCGACAGTCGCCGATACATTCCCGGCCGCCTTCTCCGGCACGTGGACCTGCGTGGGCAGTCTCGGCGGAACCTGCACGGCGAGCGGAAGCGGCAACATCAACGACACGGTGAATGTGCCCGTTGGCGCATCGGTGGCATACACCGTCACGGGCACCGTCAGCGCGGGTTCGACCGGTACGTTGTCCAACACGTCGAATGTCGTACCGCCTGCCGGAACGAACGATTCCAACCCCACCAACAATTCGGCGACCGACACCGACACGTTGACGCCAGTTGCGAATCTCGCGATCGTGAAAACCGATGGCGTGACCACGGCGAATGCCGGCGGAACGGTGACCTATACCATCACCGCATCCAATCTGGGTCCGTCGAATGCGCCCGGTGCTGTCGTCGCCGATGCGCTGCCCGCGTCGATCGGTAGTGCGACGTGGACCTGCGCCGGCACGGCCGGCGGGACCTGCACGGCCTCCGGCAGCGGCAATATCAACGACACCGTCAATCTGCCGGCCGGCGCAAGCGTGGTCTATACGGTCACCGCGCAGATCAGCGCAGCGGCGACGGGCAACGTAGTGAACACGGCGACGATCACGCCGCCACCCGGCGTTACCGATCCGGTGCCCGGCAATAATTCCTCGACGGATACCGACTCGATCACGCAGTCGGCGGATTTGTCGATCACCAAAACCGATGGCGTCACCACGGCGACGGCCGGCGGTTCGGTCACCTACACGATCGTCGCGAGCAACGCCGGGCCGAGCAACGCCGTCGGCGCGACCGTGACCGACACGTTCCCCGCGTCGCTCACGGCCACGTGGACTTGCGTCGGCGCCAGCGGCGGCACGTGCGCGGCATCCGGCAGCGGCAATATCAATGCGACGGTGAATTTGCCGGCCGGCGCCAGCGTGACCTACACCGTTATCGCCAACATCGGCGCGACGGCCACCGGTACCTTGTCGAATACGGCCACGGTCACCGCGCCGGCGGGCGTCACCGATCCGACGCCGGGAAACAATTCGGCGACCGATACCGACACGCTGAGTGCGAGCGCCGATCTGTCGATCACCAAGACCGATGGCGTGACGACGGCTACGGCCGGAAACACGGTCACCTACACCATCACCGCGAGCAATGCGGGACCGAGCGATGTCACCGGCGCGACCATCGCCGACATTTTGCCGCCCGGCATCACGGGTGCGACCTGGACCTGCGCGGGTATCGGCGGCGGAACATGCACGGCGACGGGCAACGGCAACATCAACGATACGGTGAATCTGCCATCCGGAGCGGCGGTCGTTTACACGGTGACCGCGCCGATCCGCTCGAATGCGACGGGGACATTGTCGAACACGGCGACCGTCACCACGCCCGCAGGCGTCACCGATCCCACGCCAGGAAATAATTCGGCGACCGATACCGACACGTTGAACGCGACGGCCGACACGTCGATCACGAAGAGCGACGGTTCGCCCACGTACACGCCGGGCGGCACGGCGGTCTACACCATCGTCGCAACCAACGCGGGGCCGAGCGACGTCACCGGCGCAACGGTTTCCGATGCGTTGCCGGCCGGCATCACCGCGGCGACATGGACGTGCGCGGCGAGCGCTGGTTCTTCGTGTGCCGCGAGCGGCACCGGTGCGATCAATGACGCGACCGTGCACCTGGTCAAGAACGGCACGGCGACGTACACGTTGACGCTGACGATCCCGTCCGGCTTTACCGGCAATCTCGTCAACACGGCCAACGTCGCCAATCCGGGCGGCGTCATCGATCCGAATCCCGCCAACAATTCGGCCACGGACACCGATACGCGCAGTGCGAGCGCCGATCTGTCGATGACCAAGACCGACAATTCCGGCACCTACACACCGGGCGGCAACGCCGTGTATACGATCGTGGCGAACAACAATGGTCCGAGCGATGTGACGGGTGCTACGGTCAGCGATCCGCTGCCCACCGGCATCACTACCGCGACGTGGATTTGTTCGGCAACGTCGGGTTCGTCGTGCGCTGCGAGCGGATCGGGTGCGATCAACGACGCGGCCGTCAATCTGAAGAGCGGCGGCAGCGCGACGTACACGTTGACGCTCGCGATTCCGTCGAGTTTCTCGGCGAGTCTCGTCAACACGGCGACGGTCGCCAATCCGAATGGCGTCAGCGATCCGGATCCGACCAACAATTCGGCGACCGATACCGACACGCTGTCCGCGCTGGCCGATATCGCGCTGACCAAGACCGTCGACAACGCGACGCCGAATGTCGGCGACGACGTCACGTTCACGATCACCGCGCAAAACAACGGCCCGAGCGATGCGACGGGCGTGGCGGCGACGGATGCATTGCCGAGCGGATTGACTTACGTCTCTTCGGTTCCCGCGGCGGGCACGACCTACGACAGCGGCACCGGCGTGTGGACCATCGGCGCGTTGAACAACGGTGCATCCGTCACTTTGACGATCACGGCCACGGTCGGACAAGCCGGCGCATTGACGAACACGGTTGCCGTTACCGCATCGGATCAAACCGATCCGGACACGAGCAACAATTCGGCGGGTGCATCGATCAACGGCAATCCTTCGGCGGACGTGCAGGTCAACAAGATCGTCGACGACACCGCGCCGAACGTCGGCAACTCGGTGACGTTCACCATCTCTGCCAAGAACGCGGGTCCGAACGACGCGACCGGCGTGCAGATCACCGATCTGTTGCCGGCCGGATTGACGTACGTTTCGTCCACGGCGTCGCAGGGCACCTACACCAGTGCGACCGGGATCTGGAACATCGGCGGCATTCTCAACGGCGATACGCAGACGTTGACGATTACCGCCACAGTCACGCAGGCCGGCACGATTCTCAATACGGCCACCAAGACGGCGGAGAACGAGAACGATCCGGTGTCGACCAATAACCAGAGCGGCGCGACGCTGAATGGTCAGCAAGCCGATGTGCAGGTCGTGAAGACGGTCGACAATGCCGATCCGAACGTGGGCGATACCGTCACGTTCACGGTGACGACGACCAATCTCGGCCCAAGCTCGGCGACGGGTGTGCAGGTCACCGACGCATTGCCCGCCGGCCTGTCGCTGGTCACCGCAACGCCTTCGTCTGGAACGTACAACACAGCGACGGGCATCTGGAACATCGGCAATCTCGATGCGTCCGGCGCAGGTGCCGTGGTGACGCTGACGATCACGGCAACGGTCAATCAACCCGGCACGATCACCAATACCGCGACGAAAACGGCGGAGGATCAGACCGATCCGAACACGACCAACAACACGAGTTCGTCGTCGCTCAGCGGCGCGCCGTCGGCGGATGTCGCCGTCACCAAATCCGGACCGGCCGCTGTGACCGCCGGCAACACGGTGGTCTATACGGTGACGATCGTGAACAACGGTCCGTCGGATGCGGCGAGCGTCAGCGTCACCGATACGACGCCGAGTGGATTGACTTTCGTCAGCAACGCGGGCGATTGCACCACGGCCTATCCGTGCTCGCTCGGCACGCTCGTGAACGGCGAAACGCGCACGATCACGTCGACGTATTCGGTGCCATCGAATTACACCGCGCCGACGACGATCACGAACACCGCGACGGCGACGAGCACGACGCCCGATCCGAACACCGCCAACAACAGCGGAACGACGAGCGCGAACCTGGGCGTGGCGATCGCAAACGTGTCGATCGTCAAGACCGGAACCACGGCGGTCACCGTCAACGGGCAAATTACCTATCTGCTGCTGATATCCAATGCCGGTCCGAGTTCGGCCGACGGTTCGACCTTCAGCGATACCTTGCCCGCGGGTCTCACGTTCGTCTCGGCGACGTGCGGAAATGCGACGGGCGCCGCCGCATGCGGACCCGTAAATCAGAGCGGCGGCACCGTGAGCGGAACGGTCAACACATTGGCGCCGGATGGTTCGGTGACGATCACGATCGTGGCGACCGCGCCGAATGCCGCGACGATCGTGACGAATACCGCGACCGTCGCGCCGCCCACCGGCACCACCGACAGCGATCCGACCGACAACACCAGCAGCACGGACACGACCGTCACGGCCGCGCCCGCGATGGCCGATCTGCGGGTGACGAAAACCGGAACCGCCACGGCGCATCCGGGACAGACCGTCACTTACACGATCACCGTGCACAACAACGGCGGCTCGGATGCGACCAACGTCATCGTCGCCGATGCCACGCCGACCGGTCTGACATTCGTCGCCAACAGCGGCGCGTGCAGTGCCGCTTATCCGTGCAACATCGGAACGTTGCTCAACGGCGGAACGGCGACGATCACGTCGACGTATACGGTCAACGCCGGCTTCAACGGTTCGGTGATCAACACGGCCATCGTCAGCAGCGACGTGCCCGATCCGACGCCGAACAACAACAGTTCGAGCACGCCCACAGCCGTCACGCCGGGCGGTGGACAGACGACCAAGACGCCCGTGCCGATCGACGCGCGCTGGATGCTTCTCGCGATGATCGGACTGATCGCTGGTGTTGGTTTGCGCCGCACGCGCGCCAAACGCTGATAAAAAACTGCTCAAACTATAAAGGGGCGCGCAATGCGCCCCTTTTTTTGTCGACGGGCCACGATCGCGAAGGGGCTCTACGCAGCTGAAAACCACGATGGCGGCGCGCGAAACCGCTCGAAACCCGCCCTATCGCAAAAACTTTACGGTTTCTTTACAATCGCCGCGTGGGGGCTCGCTCGGGGAGCGGTAGATCGCCGCAAACATTCCTATACCAGCCACAAAATGGCTAATCGTCCACTGCGTTGGAGGTTTCAAATGATCCGTTTACGCCGCCGTTTGTTCTCGCTCGGTATTCCGGCGATGGCCAGCCTGTTGTTGTCCACGCTCGCGATCCCGGTGCACGCCCAGACTCGTACGGGCGAAGATGTCCAGAAACTCGAAGCCGTGGAAGTTACCGGCTCGCGCATCAAGCGAGCCGAAAGCGCAGGCCAGGAACCGGTCGTCACCATTACTTCGAAAGATATCGCCGCGACGGGTCTCACCTCGATCGGTGACATCCTGCAACAACTGTCGGTGAGCGGCTCGGCGCTCAATACAAAATTCAACTCGGCCGGCAACTTCGGTTTTGCGCCGGACGGTTCGGGCGTCGGTTCCGGCTCGACCACCATTTCGCTGCGCAACCTCAACGCGAAACGCACGCTGATTCTCGTCGACGGCTTGCGCTGGGTGAATGAATCGTCCGCGTCCGGCGTTTCGGCGGCGGTCGATCTCAACACGATCCCGGCCGGTGTCGTCGACCGCATCGAAATCCTCACCGATGGCGCCTCGGCGCTGTACGGTTCGGACGCGATCGCGGGCGTGATCAACATCATCACCAAGAAAACGCAGGACGGTGCAGGCATCAATCTGTACTACGGCGACTACTCGACCGGCGACGGCAAGACATTTTCGGGCGACGTTTCGTTCGGCGGCAAAGGCGATCGTTACAGCTTCTTCTTCGACGTCAGCCACTACAAACAGAACGGCATCAGCTCGGCCGATTTCTCCCAGGGCAGCGCCGAGTGCGTGCCGGGTACTGGCTTGTCGAACTGCAGTTCGGCGACGCCGTACACGCGCGTGTTGTTCGATACGCCGGGCGGCGTAGATTTCGGCGGTTTGTGTCCGGATGGATTCTGCAGCATCACCGCCAACGGCACTGCACCGGCCGGCGGCGTGCAGACATTCCCGAGCGGCTATCATCACTTCACTACGGCCGATCGTTTCAATTTCGCGCCGTACAATTTGTTGCTGACACCCTCCGAACGCACAGGTTTCTTCTCGCAGTTCGATTACAAGCTCAGCGACGACATCCACTGGTACGGCAAAGGGCTGTACAACACGCGTAAATCGACCAACCAGGCTGCACCGGAACCGATCTTCCTCGGCCAGGCGTTCTGCTTCCTGATCGACCGCTGCTACACCGTCGGCGTCGACAAGACCAATCCGTACAATCCATTCGGCTTCACGCTCGATCCGAGCAGTCCGGACTTCGGTCTCGGCCGCCGTCCGATCGAAGGCGGACCGCGCATCTTCAGCCAGAAAGTCGACACCCGTTATTTCGCCACCGGCCTGACCGGCGTGTTCGGCGCCTGGGGCCACAGCTTCAACTGGGACGTGAACGTCGTTCGCGCCGACAACGACGGTGCCCAGGACGTAACCGGCACCTACAACATCGCGCACATCCAGGAAGCACTCGGCCCGCTGTCTGCATGCCAGGCCGACCCAAACTGCGTACCGCTAAATCTGTTCGGCGGACCGGGCTCGATCACGCCGGAAATGCTCAAATACATTCAGTTCCACGAACACGATACGAGCCATCAATCGCTCGGCGTGATCACGGCGAATATTTCCGGCGATATCGTGCAGCTTCCCGCCGGACCGCTCGACTTCGCTGCCGGTTACGAATACCGCGATCTGAGCGGCCGCTACGATCCGGATTCGGTCATCACCGCCGGCGATTCAAACGGCGTGCCGTCGAAGCCGACTGCGGGCAGCTACAACGTCGACGAGTTCTACGTCGAACTGAACGTACCGCTGCTCGCCGACATGCCGCTGGCCAAACATCTCGACCTGAGCGTGGCGACGCGTTATTCGGATTACTCCACGTTCGGCGGCACCACCAACAGCAAAGTCGGTTTCAGCTGGCAGCTCGTCGACGACCTGAAATTCCGCGGCACCTATGCGGAAGGTTTCCGTGCGCCATCGATCGGCGAACTGTTCGGAACGTTCTCGCGTTTCGATGCGACGCTGACCGATCCGTGCAACAACGCGACCGGCCAGCGCGCAGCGAACTGCACCATTTTGGGCGTGCCGAATCCCGCGACGTTCCAGCAATCCAATCCGCAGATTTCCGTGCTCACCGGCGGTAACAACACGCTGCAGCCGGAAAAATCGCGCAACACCACGTTCGGCACGGTGTATAGCCCGAGCTGGGCCGAGAACAATTCGTGGTCGCAGAAAGCCGATATCGAATTGACGTACTACAACATCCGCGTCACAGATGCGATTCAGGCCAAAGATGCGCAGACGTTGCTCAATCGTTGCGCCGATACACTCGATCCGGCGTTCTGCGCGGTGCAGTCGCGCAACGGCGCCGGCTTCGTGACTTTCCTCAACGATACGCTCGAAAATCTCGGCAGCGTCAAGACCAGCGGCTTCGACCTTACGCTGAACTGGGTCGGCCCGGAGACCGCGTGGGGTCGTCCCGGCTTGAACTGGCAGAACACCTACGTCGATACCTACAAAGCCGTCGACACGGGCACTGGCGAATCCGAGCCGCAGGCACCCGGCATCGAAGTCACCGACAGCGGCATTCCACGCCTGCGTTCGACAGTGCGCTTGGACTGGCAGGTTGCCGCTTTCGACTTCGGCTATTCGCTGCGCTTCTTGACCGGTCTGACCGAAGACTGCGCCAGCGCCGCCGGGTTCCCGATCTGCGCAGGCGCCCCGAGCGACAAGTTCCCGAACGGCTCGAACAAACTCGGCGCGGTCACGTACCACGACGTCCGCGCCACATGGAAAGCGCCGCTCGAAACTCCGCTGACGGTGTCGGCCGGCATCAACAATGTTTGGTCGAAAGATCCGCCGGTATGCCTGTCCTGCTCGCTCAACGGCTACGACGCATCGAATTACGATTTGCCGGGCCGTTTCTGGTACGTGCAGGCGAGCCTGAAGTTCTGATCGCCGATACAGTCGAATGATCTCGGGCCGCCTTGTGCGGCCCGAATTTTTTGTGAGGACGAAGCCGCCTTGTGCGGCCCGATCTTTTTGTGAGGACGAAGCCGCCTTGTGCGGCCCGATTTTTTTGTGAAGACGAAGCCGCGTTGTGACTCGTTTTTTGTGCGGCCGAATCGGCCTACTTCACACCATGCATCCAACGCTTGATCAATGGCGAAACCAACAGCGCCACGAGCGCCGCGCCGAGTCCGAGCCAGAGCATGTGATCGAACAACAAACCGTATTTGAGTTTCGCGTCCGCGATATCGATCTTCGCGCCATCGGGAATATCCAGTGCGGCGAAACTGCCGAACAACGCGGCAGCCTGTTCGGATAGCGATGTCGCGAGCCAATACGCGCCCATCATCAATCCCACCACACCCGGCACCGACAACTGCGTGACGGCGGCCAGACCGATCGGCGACAGACACAGTTCACCGATCTCGAGAACAACGTACGCGCCGAGCAACCACCAAACCGAACCGAGATGACCTTCGCTGACCGTCGCGTTCGCCATCGACAGCACCAGAAACGACAGACCGGTGAACGCCAGTCCGATCGCGTTTTTCACCGGCTTGCTCGGATTACGTCCGCGCCGTTCGAGCCACGGCCACAGCCAGCCGAAAATCGGCGTCAGCAGAACGAGCACCCACGACGCCAGATATTCGAGCGATTCGGCCGTTTGCGGCAAGACCAGAATGTCGCGCATGAACAGCATGAATCCGAATAGGCAAATGGCCCCGACCAGAAACCGTGCGTGACTCGCATTCTCCAATCGCAACGCAATCCCGACGGTGGGCGGCGCCAGAACCAGCGCAATGACCGACCACGGCCACGGCTTGCCGTCGTAACTCACGATCGACGGGAAAAAATCCTTGTTCAGCATGTGATCCGTGAACAGCAGCCACGAACCGTAGGTTTGCTCGTACAACGAAAAGAACAGCAGCGCGCTCAAAATAAAGAACACGACCGCCATCATCTGTTCGCGCTGTATTTTCGTGCATTGTGTAGAAATATACCAAATCAGCCAGATCAGCCATGCCGCCGCGAAAGCGAATTGCACGTACAGCACGGCCGAGCCGAGTTGCATCAACAGCCAGATCGCTGGCAAGCCGATAAGCGCGCCGAGATAGATGCACCACTCGACCGTCAGCGGACCGAGCACGCGCTTGCGCAATCGTTCCGGATGTTTCGTCTCCGCATGACCGTGCAGATATTTCTGCCCGGTCAGAAACATGCAGAGCCCCGCCACCATGCCGACGCCGGCCGCGCCAAATCCCCAACCCCATCCCCACACTTCGCCGAGGTAGCCGCAAATCAAACTCGAAAACAGCGCACCGACGTTGATGCCTGCATAGAAAATCGTGAAGCCCGAATCGACGCGCGGATCGTTCGGCGGATACAGCCTGCCGACGATCGTCGAAATATTCGGCTTCAGGAATCCCACGCCGCTAATGATCAGCGACAGCGACAAATAAAACACACCAATCGCAAACGCGTCGCGATGCACCACGCCGCCGATTATCTCGGCCTGATGTCCTTCGTAAGCCATGCCCAAATGGCCGAGGCTCAACAGAATGCCGCCGAGCACGACGGCTTTGCGCATGCCCAAGTAACGATCGGCGAGCAGTCCGCCGATCAGCGGAACCGCGTACACCATGCCGCCGTAAGCGCCGACCACGGTATAGCCGTCGGCTTCCGCGAATCCGTGATGCTTGATGAGATATAGCAGTAATAACGCCTTCATTCCATAGAACGAAAAGCGCTCCCACATTTCGGTGAAAAAGCAAACGTAGAGGCCTTTCGGATGGCCGAACAATTCGTCGGATCGAGGATCGGGTACGGCCAGGGTCGCAGCGGACATTCAGGGATTCCGGCAAGGATTCGAAGTGGCGGACTGCAGCGGCCGCGAGTATACGTGACGGCCGCTATTGCGCCGCCGTATGCGTTTTTTCGGCGATGTCTGCGATACTTGGGAAATCGTCATCGATCGGCCGCGATCGCGAGCATCAGCGAGGAATTTACGAGTGACAACATCTGCGAGCTCCAGCCCAAGTCCGCGCAAAGAATTGACGGTACGCGGCATCATCCTCGGCATCATCATCACGGTGGTTTTCACCGCCGCCAATGTTTTTTTCGGATTGAAGGCGGGCCTGACGTTCGCGACATCGATTCCCGCCGCCGTCATTTCAATGGCGTTGCTGCGCGGATTCAAGGATTCGACGATTCAGGAAAACAACATCGTGCAGACCGTCGCGTCGGCGGCGGGCACGTTGTCGTCGATCATTTTCGTGTTGCCCGGTCTGGTCATGATCGGATGGTGGACGGGATTTCCGTACTGGATTTCTTTCGCGATCTGCGCGCTCGGCGGAACGCTCGGCGTGATGTATTCGATTCCGTTGCGCCGCGCGCTCGTGACGAATTCCGATCTGCCGTATCCGGAAGGTGTGGCGTGCGCGGAAGTTTTGAAAGTCGGCGCGGGTGGCGACGATGCGAGTGCGGCTGGCGTCGCTGAAAATCGCGCGGGTTTGCTCGCCGTGGTGTGGGGCGCGATCAGTGCGGCGCTGTTCTCGGTGATCGTCGCCACGCGCTTGTTCGCGAGCGATGTGGTTCAGTTCTTCCGTTTCGGCGGTGAGCGCGGCGCGGTTACAGGTTTCGATTTCGCGTTGTCGTTCGCGCTGTTCGCGGTCGGTCATCTGGTCGGTTTGTGGGTCGGCATCGCTATGCTCGTCGGCGCGCTCGTCGGCTGGGTCTGGGGCGTGCCGCATTATTCGGCGATCGCCGCTGTCGCCGGGCCGGCGGCGGATGTCGCGCAGGCCACGTGGAGTCATCAAGTCCGCTTCGTCGGCGCCGGTACGATCGGCGTTGCTGCAATTTATACATTGGCAAAACTGATCAAACCCGTGGCCGCCGGTTTGTCGTCGGCGATGGCCGCATCGCGCATTCGAAAAGCGGGGCAGGCCGCGCTGTTGCCGCGCACCGAGCAGGACATTCCGATCGGCGTGGTCGGCATCGTGATGCTCGTGTGCTTCGTGCCGATCGCGTTCCTGCTCGCGCACTTCAGCACGATTAGCGGACTCGGCGATCACACTGCGCTGCTCGTGGTCGGCGGATTGATTTACGTCGTGCTGATGGGTTTTCTCGTGTCGGCAGTGTGCGGCTATATGGCGGGTTTGATCGGATCGTCGAACAGTCCGCTGTCGGGTATCGGCATCCTCGTCGTAATCGGCGCGTCGTTGCTGCTGGTGTTTTCGATCAAATCGTCGATGGCCGGCAACACGCAGGGACTTGTCGCGTTCGCGTTGCTCATCACCTCGGTCGTGTTTTCGGTCGCCACGATCGCGAACAACAATCTGCAGGATCTGAAAACAGGCCAGCTCGTCGACGCGACACCATCGAAACAGCAGTGGGCGCTCGTCATCGGCGTGATCGCGGGCGCCGCAGTTATTCCGCCGATTCTCGATTTGCTCAATCACGCCTACGGATTCACCGGCGCGCCAAACGCCGTCGCCGGCCGTTCGCTGGCGGCGCCGCAAGCCGGACTGATTTCGGCGCTGGCGCAAGGTGTCATCCAGAACAACATCGATTGGAGTTTGATCGGCGTCGGCGGTGCGATCGGTGTGGTGATGATCGTGATCGACGAAGTGTTGCGTCGAACGACGAAGTCGGCGCACCTTTCGCCGCTCGCCGTCGGCCTCGGCATTTACTTGCCGACGTCGAGCACGCTGATGGTCGTCGTCGGCGCGATCGCCGGTTGGATTTACGACAAACGCGCCGAACGCACGCCGCGACCGGAATCGGCCAAGCAACTCGGCGTTCTGCTGGCGTCGGGCATGATCGTCGGTGAAGGTTTGCTCGGCGTCATTATCGCTGCGATCGTCGCGTTTTCCGGCAAGGATTTTCCGCTCGCACTGGTCGGCGACGAATTCGCCGGCGGCGCGGCGTTGTGGGTCGGCGGCATCGTCTTCGTCGTGGCCGTGCTCGGACTTTATCGCTGGGTCGAAGGCCTGAGCCGCAAAGCATTAGTTTGATCGTTCGAAAAACATCTTCAGGAGCAACATCATGAAATCCGTGTTCGCCGTCGCGGCACTTTTGCTTGTCACCGGTTTTTGTCACGCGCAGGCCGGCCGTCGTCCGCCCGTCGTTTCGCATCAGGTGCCGCTGCCGCGCGACAACGGCAAACCGCATCCGTTCAACGTGCGCGATCTGGTCATGATGGATCGCGTGAGCGATCCGCAATTGTCGCCGGACGGCAAGCGCGTCGCGTTCCAGCTTCGCGAAACCGATTACGCCGGCAACAAGGGCGTGACGAGCATTTGGCAACTCGATCTGGCCACGCACGACGCCGAACCGGTGAAGCTCGCGCTCGGCTATACCGCATCGAGCCCACGTTGGTCGCCGGACGGCAAATACATTTACTTTCTCGGCAAGGCGAGCAAGGGCGGCACGATCACGCAAGTATTCCGCGTGCCGATCGGCGGCCAGCCCGATGCGGCGCCCGAACCGATCGCGCCGTACAAAGTCGACATCAACAATTTCAAAGTATCGCCGGACGGCAAAAAGATATTGCTCTCGATGGATGTCGAACCGGCTTGCGCCGGGCAACTGTGCCAGGACAAAACGTCGAATCCGGCCGCCGCCAAAGCCAGCGGAAAATTATACGACCAACTTTTCGTGCGGCATTGGGATACCTGGGGCGACGGCAAGCGTTCGCAGCTCTACATCACGGACATCAATCCCGCGGCGGCCGATCGATCGGCGGTTCCGCTGCCGCATCTGTTGAGCAAAGGCATCGATGGCGACGTGCCCTCCAAACCGTTCGGCGACGAAGGCGAGTACGCGTTTTCGCCGGATAGCAAGACCGTCTATTTCGACGCGCGCATCGCGGGCAAAACCGAACCGTGGTCGACGAATTTCGACATCTATTCCGTGCCGGCCGACGGCTCGTCCGCGCCGAAAAATCTGACCGGATCCAATCAAGCGTGGGACGCTGCGCCGGTTCCGTCCGCCGACGGAAAAACGCTCTACTACCTCGCGATGAAACGGCCGACATTCGAAGCCGATCGCTTCGGCATCATGGCGCTGGATCTGGCGACGGGCAAATCGCGCGAACTCGATCCGGCATGGGATCGCTCGGCGGGAAATGTGCAATTGTCCAAAAATGGAAAAATGCTCTACACCACGTCCGACGACAACGGCGATCACGCGTTGTTCTCGATCGAGATCGCGACCGGAAAGGCCACGCGGCTGAGCGGTCCGGGTCAGGTCGAAGGATTCAGCGTGGCGGCCGACCAAATCGTGACCGCACACAGCACACTCAAGACGCCCACCGATCTGTTTCGTCTCGGCGGCAAGTCACCGACACGGCTGACCCACTTCAACGCCGAACGTCTCGAAAAAACGCAGATGGGCGACTATGAATTCTTCACCTTCAAAGGTGCGGACGACGCGCAAGTGCAGGGCTATGTCGTCAAGCCGGCGAATTTCGATCCGTCGAAAAAATATCCGGTCGCCTTCATCATTCATGGTGGTCCGCAAGGTGCTATGACCAACGAATTTCACTATCGCTGGAATCCGCAAACCTACGCGGGCAATGGGTTTGCCGTGGTCACCGTGAATTTCCATGGCTCGACCGGATACGGCCAGGCGTTCACCGACGCCATCTCCGGCGACTGGGGCGGCAAGCCGCTCGTCGATCTGCAGAAAGGCTGGGCGGCGGCGCTGGAAAAGTATACTTTCCTGGACGCCGGCCGCGCGTGTGCTCTCGGCGCCTCGTACGGCGGCTACATGATCTACTGGATGGCCGGAAACTGGCAGCAGCCGTGGAAATGCATGGTCGATCACGATGGCGTTTTCGATACGCGCATGATGGCGTATTCCACCGAAGAACTCTGGTTCAACGAATGGGAAAACAAGGGCACGCAGTGGGAACATCCGGAGAACTACGAGAAATTCAATCCGCTCAA
Source organism: Rudaea sp. (assembly GCA_040002515.1). Classification (GTDB taxonomy): domain Bacteria; phylum Pseudomonadota; class Gammaproteobacteria; order Xanthomonadales; family Rhodanobacteraceae; genus Rudaea. The sequence goes on from JBDUEI010000086.1 coordinate 24,853, forward strand.
TCACGTCAAAGATTGGAGCGTGCCCATGCTCGTCGTACACAGCGCCAACGACTTCCGCATTCCGCTCGATCAGGGCATCGCGGCATTCACGGCGTTGCAACGGCGGGGAATCCCGAGCGAATTCCTGACCTTCCCGGACGAAAATCATTGGGTGTTGAAACCACAGAATAGCGTGCAGTGGCACGACACGGTCAACAACTGGTTGAACAAGTGGACGTCCAAGTAACGCGTTGAAATGTCCGAACTGGAAACCGTCGCCGAGCATCGCTGCTTCGGCGGCGTGCAGGGCTTTTACCGTCACGAGTCGGCGGCGTGCGCAGGACCGATGCGATTTGCGGTGTATCGTCCGCCGCAAGCCGAACGATCGAACGTTCCTGTTCTTTATTTCCTGTCCGGCCTGGCCTGTACCGAAGAAAACTTCATGATCAAAGCCGGCGCACAACGACTCGCCTCCGAACTCGGCTTGATGGTGGTCGTGCCCGATACGAGTCCGCGCAACACCGGCATTTCTGGCGAGGCCGACTCAATCTATTTTGGAGCAGGCGCGGGCTTGTATCTGAACGCGACGCAAGCGCCGTGGTCGCGTGTTTTCCAAATGTATACTTATATCGTGCAGGAACTGCCGCGAATCGTCGCCGATAATTTTCCATCCGATGTGTCGCGCGAGAGTATTTTCGGACATTCGATGGGCGGCCACGGTGCGCTGACCATCGCGCTGAAGAATCCGCAGCGATTCAAATCCGTTTCCGCCTTCGCGCCGATTTGCGCGCCGATGCGTACCGACTGGACGCAGCAAGCGTTCGCGCGTTTTCTCGGCGACGATCGCGAATCATGGAAAGAGTACGACGCGACGGAACTCGTCGCCCGACAACACCTACCGTTTCCGATCCTGATCGATCAGGGAACGCGCGACGAATCATTACCGCATCTGCATCCGCAGATCTTCGAAGACGCGTGCCGGCATGTCGGACAGCCGCTTACGCTTCGCATGCACGACGATTACGACCACAACTATTTTTTCATCAGCTCGTTCATCGAAGACCACATGCGCCATCACGCCGCCGCCCTGAACGGACGGCCGAAATTCACGCGATAGTTTTTGCCGGTGGTTTTGCGCGCGTCGATTTGAGCGCGACGAATTCCGGCTCTTCCCCATCCAGGCGCAGCGCGATCAACTCACCGCCCCACACACACCCGCCGTCGATCGCGTAAACGCCCATGCCCTGAAAGCGGCCGAGTGTCGACCAAT
>JBDUEI010000087.1:0-11895 GCA_040002515.1 Rudaea sp.
TGTGAAACTGGAGCGGGAAACGAGACTCGAACTCGCGACCCCGACCTTGGCAAGGTCGTGCTCTACCAACTGAGCTATTCCCGCGCGAGACCGCGCATTATACGGGTTGCTCCGCGTATGGCAACCCGGTCTCAGCGTTCGGTGCGCAAAACCGGCCACGCGGCGCGCACGTAAACCACGCCGGACCAAATCGTCAGCGCGGCGGCAAGCCCGAGCAACACTTCGCCGACGTGGAACAAACCGAATCCGTCCAGGTCTTTCTGATACAGCAACACGACTAGTGCTACGAGTTGCGCGATCGTTTTGATTTTTCCGATGCCCGCCACGCGCACGCGCGCGCGTTCACCGATTTCGGCCATCCATTCGCGCAGTGCGGAGATCGTGATTTCGCGCCCGACGATGATCGCGGAAATAATCGCCAGCGGAATCGTCGGATTGTCCTGCACCAGCAGAAACAGCGTGACGGCAACCATCAATTTATCGGCGACCGGATCGAGGAATTCCCCGAACGTGCTGGTCATGCCGTATTTGCGCGCGATCCATCCGTCGAGCCAATCGGTGATCGCCGCGGCGATGAAGATCACGGATGCGGCAATGTTCGCACCCCGGAACGGCGCGTAGAAAACGACGACCATCACCGGAAGCAGTCCGATGCGGAACAGCGTGAGGATGGTCGGCAGGGTCAAGCGCATGAAGTGTCTTCGTGTCGTTTGGCGTGCAGTCTGACACCATCAACCATGAAAAGCTCCGTAGATTTTGCTGGCCAGTTCGCGGCTTACGCCTTTGACCTTGGCCAGTTCCTCAATGCCCGCTGCGGCCACGCCGGCGATGCCGCCGAAATGCTTGAGCAAGGCCGCGCGACGTTTCGCGCCGATGCCGGCGATCTCCTGAATACTGCTTTTCTCGCGCGCTTTTTCGCGGCGATTGCGATGTCCGGTGATGGCGAATCGGTGCGCTTCGTCGCGCACGCTTTGAACCAGATGCAGCGCGAGCGAATCCGGACCGGGCCAGAGTTCCTTTCCGTTGTCGCCGCGGATCAGGGTCTCGTGTCCGGCACGTCGTTCCGCGCCTTTCGCGACGCCGACGATGAGGACACCACTCACGCCAAGGTCCGCCATCACCTGAAGCGCCTGCGTGACCTGCCCTTTGCCGCCGTCGATAAGAAGAATGTCGGGCAACGTGCCCTCGCCCGCCTGGATGCGACGATAGCGCCGTTCCAGCGCCTGATGCATCGCGGCGTAATCATCGCCGGGTTCGATGCCGGCGATATTGAAGCGGCGATATTGCGATTTCTCCGGACCTTCCGATCCGTAGACGACACACGAAGCGACCGTCGCCTCACCCATTGTGTGACTGATGTCGAAACATTCGAGGCGCTGCGGTGTTTCGCCAAGCTCCAGCAGATCGCGCAGCGATTCGAAACGCTCGCGCATGGTCTGATTGCTCGCGAGCCTCGCGGCGAGCGCGGCCTGTGCATTCTTGATCGCGAGTTCGACGAAACGCGCGCGCTCCGTCCGGACGTTGGCCTTGATTTCGATCGCGTGTCCGGTCTGCGTCGTCAGCATTTCGACGAGCAACTCGCATTCTTCCGGATGCTCGCTGACGATCAGTTCGCGCGGCACCGGTTTATCGAGGTAGTACTGCGCGATGAACGACGACAGCACGGCGGCGCGCGTCGCCTCGGTGGGCAAGCGCGGAAAGAAATCGCGCGAGCCGAGACTCACGCCGTTGCGAAAATACAGCACCGACACGCATGCCAATCCGGATTCGATGTGACACGCGAGCACATCGAGATCGGTGCTCGCACCCTGCACATAACTCTGCGCATGCAATCGCTTGAGATTCGCGATCTGGTCGCGGATCGCGCCGGCTTTTTCGAAGTTCAGCGCGCGGCTGGCGTTCTCCATTTCCCACGCCAGTTCGTCCATCACGGCGGTGCTGCGTCCCTGCAGAAACATGGCGGCGTGGCGCACGCTGTCCTGATAGTCGGACGGTGCGATCATGTTCACGCACGGCGCGCTGCATCGTCTGATCTGATATTGCAGACAGGGCCGCGAACGGTTGCGGAAATAACTGTCCTCGCATTGCCGCACGAGAAAAAGTTTTTGCATCAGATCCAGGCTGTGACGCACTGCGTACGCGCTCGGATACGGACCGAAGTATTCGCCCTTGTTCGATTTCGCGCCGCGATGAAATGCCATGCGCGGATAGTCTTCGCCGCCCGACAGGAAGATGTACGGAAAACTTTTGTCGTCGCGCAAAAGAATGTTGTAACGCGGCTTCAGATTTTTGACGAGTTGCGATTCGAGCAGGAGCGCTTCGGCTTCCGTACGCGTGAGCGTCACCTCGATGCTCGCGATCTGCGCGACCATCGCGGCGATGCGCGGCTCCATGCGCGGCTTCAGGAAATAACTGCCGACGCGCTTTTTGAGATTGCCGGCTTTGCCGATGTACAGATACTCGCCGCCCGCGCCGCGCATGCGGTACACGCCGGGCGAGGTCGTCAGCGTGCGGACGAAATCCTTGCCGTCGAACGATTCGGGATTTTCAGGACGATCGACCACGCGCCGTTATTCGCCGATGGTGAGCCGTCGGATTTGACCGGTTTTCAGATCCACGCGGACGATTTCGTGCGCGTTGGTATTGGCGATCCATAACGCCCCGCCCGCCATCGAGATTCCGGATGGTTCGCTCAATCGATACGGCAGATTCAATCCGCGCAGCTCGCCGGTGCGCATGTTCAGCGCCTTGATTTTTCCGTTGTAGCTGTCGGCGATGAAAATGAGTCCGCGCGGATCGGCGCAAACGTCGAGCGGAAACTGCATGCGCGCCACGTCGCGCGTGCCGGCGCTGTCGCCGAATTCGTACAGGCCCGCGCCGACGAGCGTGCTCACGCGATTGTCGATGAGCCGCACCAGGCGCAGCGACGACGACGCCGCGTCGGCCACGGCCAGCTGCTGACCGAGCACGCAGATGCCGCTGGGTTGCGCGAAGCTCGCGGCGACACCGTCGCCATCGACGAGTCCGAGTTGGCCGTTGCCGGCCAGCACGCTCATGCGATTCTTGAGCAGATCGAGCTGCCACAACTGATTTTGCCCGGCCAGCAAAAAGTATATTTTTTCGCCCGTGAACGCGATGGCGGTCGGCGCGGACATCGCGATCTTGGTCGGTTCCAGCGCATCGTTCGGCAAGTCGTAGCCGACGCTGCCCGTACCCGCCACGGTTTCGATTTCTCCGCTCAACAGACGAATACGCCGTATTGAATGATTGCCGGTGTCGGCGACGTACAACCAGTCTTTGCCGATCGCCATGCCTTGCGGATCGGTGAAACCCGCGTCTTGGTTGCGCCCGTCCCAATAGCCCGGATTTCCCGAACCGAACTGGCGCAAAACACGGCCGTCGTGATTGCACTCCAGAACACGGTTGTGTCCGCTGTCGGCGATCCACAACGCCGATTCGGTGGCGAGAATTTTTTTCGGGAAGAGCAGCGGCAATTTCGGCTCGGGCCGGCTCGCCAACACCGGCGGCTCGTAGACGCGCTGATCTTTCGACGCGGCTTCGTCGAGCAGTCGTCCAACCAGCGCATCGGCTTCCTGCCGACGCCCCTCGCCCGGTAACAGCGCGGCGAGTTGACCTTCCGCGTCGATCACCGCGACGGTCGGCCACGACTGCACGCCGTAGGCTTGCCACAGCTCGAAGTTGGCGTCGTTGGCGACCGGATGACGCAAATGGCTGCGATTCGCGGCTTTCAGGACCGATCCGGCCTGACGCTGATAGTCGAACTTCGGCGAATGCACGCTCACGATACTGAGTCCATCGTGATATTTGTTTTCGAGATAGCGCAGGTCGGGCAGCACGTTCGTGCAGTTGACGCTGTCGAACGTCCAGAAATTCATCAGCACGACGCGCCCACGCAGCGACTCCAGCGACGGCGGCCGCTCGGTATTGATCCATTCCAGCGATGTCGGCCAGTCGGGCGCGCGCACGCGAACGTTCATGTTGCGGATGAAAGGCTCCAGTTGCGTTTCATTATGCGGCATCTCGCAGGCGGGAAATCAACTTTTCGACGCCCTGTCGGCCTAGCGCGATAACGCGTTCGAAATCGCTCGCCGTTCCGTAATACGGATCCGGCACTTCCAGCGGCGAGGCAAGGCCAGCGAACCGCAAAAACAGATCGACTTTGCCTTTCAATGGCGGCGGACAACGCAGATTCAATTCGCGCAAATTGGAATTGTCCATCGCGAGCACGGCATCGAACTGCTCGAAGTCGACGGCACCCACTTGTCTTGCGCGATGCGGAGCGGCGTCGTAGCCCGCGTCGGCGGCGCTGGCGATCGAGCGCGGATCGGCTTGCTCGCCGATGTGGTAATCCGCGGTGCCGGCGGAATCGACGACGATGTCGAGACCGGCGCGCGCGAATTCATGGCGCGCGATCGCTTCTACAACCGGCGAGCGGCAAATATTTCCCAGACAGACGAAAAGTATACTTTTCATGATCCCGCCGCGAACATGGCTTGTACACGGGCCAGATCGTCGGCCGTGTCGACGCCGGCGGGAAACGGTTCCGGTGCGATGCGCACGCCGATGCGATAGCCGTGTTCCAGCGCGCGCAACTGCTCGAGCGCTTCGGCTCTTTCGAGCGGCGTCGGCGCCAGGCGCGAAAACGTGGTCAGGAATTCGGCGCGATAAGCATAAATGCCGATGTGCCGAAAAAACGGTACATCGTTCGGAATTGCGGCTTGGTCACGTCGAAATGCGTCGCGCGGCCAGGGTATAGGCGCGCGACTGAAGTACAGCGCGCTGTGCGCGGCGCCGATCACGACTTTCACGCAATTCGGATCGAGAAATTCTTGCGTCGTCGCGAACGGTGTCGCGAGCGTGGCCATCGGAAAATCCGATTCGATCAGCGCCGATGCCACGGCGCGGATGCCAGATGACGGTGCTAACGGTTCATCGCCCTGCAGATTCACGACAACGGTATCTCCCGGCCACTTGCAGATCTCCACGCACTCGGCCAAGCGGTCGCTGCCGGAGGCATGATCGGCACGCGTCATCACCACGCGCACGCCCGAATCGCTGAGCGCCGTGCGGATGCGTTCGTGATCGGTGGCAACGACCACGTCGCGTGCGCCCGCCGCCATCGCGCGGCGTGCTACGTGCACGATCATCGGCACGCCACCGATCGGCAGGAGCGGCTTGCCCGGCAGGCGTTGCGAAGCAAAACGCGCCGGGATCGCGACGACGAAATCGAGCCGATCCGTCATGCGCCGGCCTGCCCTATCTGACCAATGCCACGTGTCGAAATCGTTGAAATAACGCCGTATGCGCTGCGGTCGTTATGTTCGTCGGCAGCCGCGGAAAAATTCATGCGCGGCAGGCAACGGGTTTCGACGAGAGTCGGATGTTCGCTATTTTCGGAGGATCGCTTCATGCGTTTTGGCAGATGTTATTTCGTGTTGGTTTCGCTGGCATTGTCGTTGGGAGCCACGCAAGTATGCATGGCCAAGAACTGGGACGTTTCGGTCGGCGGCCAAACCTCCTACGACGACGGTTACGGCGGGACGTACAGTACCCCAAATCTCGTCTTCGCCCCGGCGAATTTGAGCGTCAACGTCGGCGACACCGTGACCTTTCACGGACGCGGCGGCGGTGCGCACAATGTGCACGCCGACGATAATTCGTTCCGTTGCGCCAACGGCTGCGACGGCAGCGGCGGTAGCGGAACGCCTTCGGGCGATGCGTGGATATCCACGATCACCTTCACTACGCCCGGTTTGGTCAAATTTCATTGCGACAATCATGTGTCGATGGGCATGGTCGGCAGCGTGACCGTCAACAGCGTCGCCGGCGTGCAACCGATCACCGGTGCGACCAGCGGTTCGTGGTACGACCCGCAGCAATCCGGCGAAGGATTCCTGGTGCAAGTCGCGCCGGACAACACGTTAATCGCCTATTGGTTCGTCTACACGCCGGACGGGACGCAACAGGCGTGGCTGGTCGGCTCGGGTTCGTATACGCCAGGTTCGAATACGGCCACCATCGAAGTGTTGCAAGTGGTCGGCGCCAAATTCCCGCCGAATTTCGACCACAACGATCTCGTCGCGACGGACTGGGGCAAACTGACCTTCACCTTCACCGATTGCAATCACGGAACGGTTAGTTGGGATTCCAAATTGCCCGCGTACGGCATCGGTTCCCAGCCGCTCACCAAGATCATCGGCGTCGATGGTGCGACCTGTAACTGATCCCACCATTCAGCGCGGCTAACACCGCGCTGAATGACTCGACCGCATCAGTTCGATCGCGCGACGTATTTTCGCGCGACGTAGTCCTCGATCAACTGCACGAAATCCTGCGCGATGTGTTCGCCGCGCAATGTCGTCGCTTTCAAGCCGTCGACGAACACGGGGGCCGATGGCGCTTCGCCCGTTCCGGGTAACGAGATGCCGATGTTTGCGTGCTTGGATTCACCCGGACCGTTCACGACACATCCCATCACCGCCAACGTCAGGTTTTCCACGCCGTCGTATTTGAGCCGCCACTCGGGCATTTTGGCGCGAACGTGTTCCTGCACAGATTTGGCCAGTTCCTGAAACAGGATCGATGTCGTTCGCCCGCAGCCCGGGCATGCGGTGACCAGTGGCGTGAACGCGCGCAGACCCATCGTCTGCAACAACTCTTGCGCGACGATTACCTCGCGGGTGCGCGATTCGTTCGGCTCCGGCGTCAGCGAAATACGGATCGTGTCGCCGATGCCTTCCTGAAGCAGGATCGCCAACGCCGCACTGGAGGCGACGATGCCTTTGCTGCCCATCCCCGCTTCGGTCAAACCCAGGTGCAGGGCGTAATCGCAGCGCGTCGCGAGATCACGATAAACCGTAACCAATTCCTGCACACCAGAAACCTTACAAGACAATAAGATACGATCGGAACTTAAACCTATTTCTTCTGCGCGTGCAGCGGATTGCAATGCGGATTGAATGAGCGCTTCGCGGGCCACGCGCGCGGCATCCCACGGTTCGGCGCGGGTATGGTTCTCATCCATCAACGCGGTAACCATCGACTGGTCCAGCGAGCCCCAGTTCACGCCGATGCGCACCGGTTTGGCATAGCGCAGCGCAAACTCGATGATCGTGGAAAACTGCGTGTCGCGTTTTTTTCCGAATCCCACGTTGCCTGGATTGATCCGGTATTTCGCGAGCGCTTCGGCACACGCAGGCTCGGCGGCGAGGAGTTGATGGCCGTTGTAGTGAAAGTCGCCGATCAACGGAACGCCCACGCCCATCATGTCGAGCCGCTCGCGGATGTGCGGAACCGCTTTGGCCGCTTCCAACGTATTCACGGTGATGCGGACCAACTCCGATCCCGCTCGCGCCAGCTCAGCGGTTTGTTTGGCCGTGCCGACGATGTCGGCCGTGTCGGTATTCGTCATCGACTGCACGACGATCGGTGCATCGCCGCCGACGCGGACTCCGCCCACGTCAACGGCAATCGATTGCCGCCGTCGCGCGGCCGATGTGGGAATGTTCGAGGAACTCATTGCGTGCTCGGCTACAAACGGTGCGTCACTTCACCCGTTCGAACACGTCGCGTCAAGCGATGTCGAATTCACTCCTGGCCGGAGGCCGGGTCCAATGCGTGCGCGTGGGCATCGTCATTCGCAGCATGCGGTATCAGTTGCCCGGATTCCTGCGCGGGCGGACCTGCAATTTCCAGCCGAAGATACCCGCCGCCGCCGTCGCCGGCGGTGACTACACTCACCGTTTCGACGGTCGGATCGGACGGCCATGCGAATGGATCGCCCGGACGCGTCAGTTCGATGTGATCCGCGTTGCGATCGAACAACTGCGGCGCCATGATCGACAACGTATTCGTTTCGGCGCCTCGATTCAGGTCTTCGAGCACGATGCCGCGCATGGCCGCTTTCGGCGTGCCGACGTCATCGAAGCTGCGCAGCGCCGCTGGGGTGGCGCGGCGTGCCAACAATTCAACGCCGGCGTCCATCGAACCGTTGGTTTCTACACGCATCCAGCGGATCGCGCCGATCATCCAGTCTTGCGCCTCGCCGTCTTCCGCTAGCGTCGCAAGACCGAGCAGTTCGCCGACGCGTACGCGCATGCCCTCGATTTTTTCCCACAGCAACCGGTAGCCGCCGAGGCTCTGATCGAGCACTTTGGCCGGCAGATGTTTGACGCGCGCGGGCGCGGCACCGCCGCCTGCGGCCCACGACGCCACGCGATCGCGATCATGTAGCGTGATGGCGACACCGCGCGTTTTGCGCAGGAATCCATCGAAATCCACATCGGCCAAGACGTAATGCAGATCGTGCAAACCGATCACCGTGTCCAGCGTATGTCCCGCCGCGATGCGCGGCTGGCCGCGTTCGGCGCCGTTGCGCCATGCATTGAGCAGACGTTCGACGAACGCGACATCGGCGTGCACGATCGGTCCGCCGCGCGATCGAAATTGCGTTTTCGTCACGTTCGGCGGTAGGCCGGCGAGCTGGCCTTCGAGCGAACGGACGAGGCCTGCCAATTCCAGTGCCCACAAGCCTTCACTCGGCACCTCGCGTTCTTCCGGAAGGTAACCCGGACTCTGGTCGGCATCGGTGCGCACGGCGACTGAACCGGTCGGCGCACGACCTTCGCGCAGCTCGCACAACGCGCTCCATATGCGCGACAACTCGTGGATTTCCACGTTCTCGCGCTGCGTGAATCGATAAGGGTTGGTGAGTGCCACCAGCAACGCATGGATATAGGCAAGCCGCACGCTACTCGGCGGCTGCGCCTGCGTCGGATCGATCACAGCGCGTGCATCGACGCCTACGGCGACGGCAAAACGAAAAAGATCGTGCAGGTTTTGCCACACGCCGATCGGCGGTGCCTGATAGCGCAAATACGCCTGCTGAAGCACCGCGCCGCGATGTTGCACGGCACGCGTCAACGCCTGCGATACGGATTTCGCGCGCAAAAAAGGAACAGCGCCGGCCGGCGCGCAAAGATCATAGGCGGCTGCGGAATAGCCGATCGCGAGTTCTTCTTCGAAGTCCTGCGCGAGCTGACCGAGCGCCTGTTTTTGCGGCGGCAACGGAAAGCTGTCTCCGTTGACTTGCTTGCTCAGACTATCGACGACGTGTCCGACTTGCGGACGCAACAATTCCAGCGCTTCGAGCCGTTGCAAGGCATCGATACGCAACTGATTCATTTCGCGCAGCGCCCCGATCAGCAATCGCGACACCGCGGTCGGATTGGCCAGTGGCAATTGCGAGATCCAGATGCGCAATGCCTTGGGATCCGTCGCAAACGACGTCTTGCCCGGCATGTGCCGTTCTGGAAACCCGTTGACCAGGCGCTGAAACAACGCGCTCATCGGCTACCCCAGGTACCGGTTAAACCATACTCGCCCATCCGAATATACTCCTCGTTGCAGCGCGGACACCTCGTCAGCCGCGTAACGCGCGTACAACGAGGCGTCTCAACAGGCGTTCGCCCAAGGTGCTCGGCTCGCTCAGCGTCATACGCTGCAAAAGCGGCTGCATATCCGGCGACGGACGGCCTTTCCACAACGAAGAAAGCAAGAACGCGGCCAAACGGGATTTCGTTGCCGATGCGTCCTGCAAACGCTTCAGCGCAGGCAGGAGTTTCTGTTCGTCGGCGGTGAAATCGCTGCCGAACGGGAACAGCGGCAAACACGTTCGAAACGGACGTAGACATTCTTCCAGATGCTGCGGCGTGTTGTTCCGCCAGCGATCGGGGATCGTGAAGTCCCGCCGCAGCTTGCCGGCTGACTTGGCTTCCCCGACCAGTTGATCGACGAACCGTGCATCGCTGATCGCCATCATCGCGATGGCGCAGTCTTCGTCGGATTTCCCGCGCAGATCGGCCGTGCCATATTCGGTCACATAGATGTCGCGCAAGTGCCGCGGAATGGTGGTGTGGCCGTAATTCCACAGAATGTTCGACGCGACACGGCCCTTGCTCGCGCGTGTGCTTCGCAACATAAGAATCGAACGCCCGCCTTCCAGCGCGTGCGCCATCGCCACGAAATTGTATTGACCACCCACGCCGCTCACCACCTGGCCCGATTCCAGCGCGTCGGAAACGGCCGCGCCGAGCGCCGTGGCCATCATGCAGGTATTGAAGAACCGTGCATCGCGCCGCTGCAGCGTATCGAGCGCTTCGCGGCCGCCGTAAATCTGGTTGATGTCGGACACGCGCGTCATCGACAAGCCGTCGAACGCGTCGCCATCGAGCGCGCGCAGCCACGCGTAGAAATCGGTCGAGCCGAGATAAAACGCGCCACGCAGGTAACGTCCGTTCGCCAGACGCCGTCCCGCGAGAGCGCGATTCCATGCCGACAGATCCGCACCGTTGCGCAGATCTGTCGACAGCGTCGTGCCGTCGCCGAGCGTGATCTGTTGATCGGACCACTGCGCGTCGTCGGCAAGCAGGCGGAAATGTTTCAGCCGGGCGAATTCGTGCGCGTCGATACGCTCGGCAAGCGCCCCGCTCGCGCGCAATCGCGTGGCCGCATCGAACGGCAACACGTCGGCGATACCGCCGTGCGCGAGCGCCGTTTCGATGCCGAGATCGTCATAAACGCGGCGCGACAGAATGCCCGCTTGCGCCAGCTGCATGAATCCATCCATGACCATTTCACTGGCGCCATACAGGCCGCGCTCGAACGGTCTCGTGCCGCCTATGCGTGTAATAAGCGCGTCATCCGCATCCAGCGATTTCAGCGCAGACACATAGTCGTCATTATTTTTCTTACGGATCAGCAACGATTGGACGAGCGCATCCGACAGCGCGCCAATTCCGATCTGCAACGTTCCGCCGTCGCGCACCAGCGCGCTCGCGTGCAAGCCGAGCGCGTATTCGGCGATCGACACAGGATCGCGCACCAGCGCGAACAATGTCTGCTGCGACGCTGCGTCGTCGAGCACTACATCGAAAAAGTCCCGTTCGACGATCGCCTCGTTGCCGACGAACGGCAGCGCGTGATGAATCACACCGACCACGAGCGGCCGCGGCTTGCCGGCGGCCGCCAGTTTCTCGAGCAATTCCGACGTGACGTCCGGATTGCATGCCAGGCTGTACTGTCGACCTTGCGCACCGTCACGCACCGCGATCAGTTGCAGAACAAGATTCAGACCCGACTCCACCACATCGCGCGCGACATGCGTGTAGTTCATGCTGATGTAGTCGCGCTGCGATTGTCCGACGCCGAGCATCGCACCGGACTGCAGATAGAACTCGTGCACGCGAATGTTCGGCGGCAGCGAATCGGTCTGCTGCGCGGCGACGTAAGCCAGGTCCGGATAGTCAGCGCCGAGGTGACGTTGCATGAACGGTCCGATGAAGCGTTTTTCGAGATCGCTTTTTGTGCGCGGACGTGCGAGTGAAAGTGCGGTGTAGAGGGTCAAGTGAATCGCCGCATCAGCACTGGCCCGTTCATAAACGGCATTGACTAGCACGTTTGGTTTACCGAGTCCGAGTGGCATCGCCATGCGTATATCGGCTTTACAATGGTCGAAGATGCGCCGACAGCACGACTCGATCGTTGAAACAAGCTCAGTCACGGCAACACCTTGAAATCAAACCAGCGCGACTCGGGATGATCGCAGATCGCCGCACCGATGCGCATACGAAAAAGACCGCTAGAGTCGAGTGTCACCGTTTCGAACTCACCCGAAGTCGTCGCTCCCGGCAAGGCAGCGACGAGATTTATCCAAGGTCGGACTTGTAAATCGACTTAGCAATCCCGCCGAACCCTAGTACGTGGGCTGGGCCCGTCACAATGCCGGCCGACTAAATAGACTTTGGCCGTGGTTTTCCATAAAACAGACGGTACGGTTACTATTGCTGCTTGCGGGAGGGACGCATGGCTGAACGC
>JBDUEI010000088.1:0-47203 GCA_040002515.1 Rudaea sp.
CACTCAAACTCGATTCGATCGGCGCCAGATGCACGGACGTGACGTTGCCGACCAGTCCAAATTTTTCGCGATCCAGAAACTCCGACTCGAACACGCCCGATACGATGGAGGTGGCACGCACGTCGGCTTCGCGCAGCGCGGCGACCAGTCGAAGGTTCTGCGCATGAAACACCCGACGCACGATGGCCAGTGCCTGCGGCGAGGTCACGCGCAAGCCATCGACGGTTTGCTTGACGATGCCGGCGGCGGACAATTCCGCGTCGAGCTGCGGACCTGCGCCGTGGATGACGATCGGTGTCAATCCAACTTGTTGCAGAAACGCGAGCGACGACGTCAACGCATCGAGATCGTCGCGCAAAACGGCGCCACCGACTTTCACGACCGCGAAGCGTTTCGCATCGAGCTGCGAAAATCGTTTCAGGTATTGCGAAATTTCCTTCGCACTTCCCATGCTCGACAACAGCCGAACGATGGTCTGACGGGTTTGCTTATGCGCGTCCACGATGCGCCTCTCCGATGATGCGAACGTAGGATTCCGCGGCGGTCTGCAATTGCGCGAGCTCGACGAATTCGTCGGCGGCGTGCGCCTGTGCGATGTCGCCCGGCCCGTAAACGAAGGCGGTGTAGCCGGCGGCGGAGAACAGCGATGCTTCGGTCCAGAAATCGACAGCGTTGCCGATCGGTAAACCGAGCGCATCGGCCGCATCGCGAGCTGCAAGCCGCCGCGATTCCGCGCCCGCCACATCGCCCGATGGCAAGGCCGGACCGCGAAACGTTTCGACGATGTGCGCCACGTCGCTGTCGGCGCACGCGCGGAATTCGCTGAGCAAATCGTTGGTATCCATCGACGGCAACGGCCTGAATCCGAATCGCACCTCGGCCGATGGCGCGATCACGTTGGCCTTGATGCCGCCTTCGAAGCGGCCTATGTTGAAACGCAATCCGGTCAGCCCGCCAAAGCGCTGATTCGACAGGCTGTCGGCGAACGCCAATGCCTTGGTGCCCCAGTGCATCGCCTGATGCACGGCGCTGTTGCTCTTTGCCGCCGAGGCATGCCCGGCATCGCCGACGAACTGGAGCATCACCGAACTGATGCCGCGATGCGCGAGCACCGCCTCGCACCTCGTGGGTTCGGAAACGATGACGGTTTCGAAAGCCAGTTCACGCGCAAGAAACGCCTCGATGCAACGCGCATCGTTGGCTTCTTCGTCACTGCTAAATAGGAATGCGACGTCGCCTTTCGTCACCGCCGCCGCTGCGACGAGCGCCGCGGCCGCACCTTTGGTATCGCACGCGCCGAGACCGATCGCGCGCTCGTTTTCGATGACCAGTTGAAACGGATCGCGCGTCCAGGTCGGCATGGCCGGCACCGTATCGAGATGAACGTTGAACAGAACGGTCGGCGTGCCGCGAACGGCGTACAGGCTGACCGCGCCCGCGCCGTGGTCGACGATTTCGCACGCGAACTCCGGCAGCGCATCGCGCAGATACGCGAAAATTCCGCCCGTGCCGATCGCGCGCGGCGGATTGCGCGTATCGAACAACACGAGTGCGCGCAAATGGTCGAGCGTGGCGGCGAGCAGCGGCGTCATTTCATTTTCCCCGATTGACTTCGGCCCACAACGTCGAACTTTGGCCGTATAGACGGATAAATCCTTCGGCTTCTTCGACGCCCCAGTCAGCTGACTGCGCATACGTCGCGCCTTTGGCGTTGAGGATATGCGGCGATTCGATCGCCACCGCATACACCGAGCCGCCGCGTGTTTCGAGGACGACATCGCCGTTGACGCAGCGCTGCGATGACGCGAGGAATGCTTCGAGATCCTTCTTCAGCGGGTCGTGGAAAAATCCTTCGTAGGCCAGTTCCACCCATTTGCGGGCGACATCGGGTTTGAAACGATTCTGTAATTTGGTCAGGACGGCTTCTTCCAGCGCGCGATGCGCGGCGAGCAACGAAATCAATCCGGGCGCCTCGAAGATGATGCGGCCTTTCAGTCCGATTGTGGTATCGCCGGTGTATAGACCGCGGCCCACGCCGTATTTCGCGAACGCGTCGTTGAGTGCGGCGAGCAGTTCCGCGCCGCGCTGTTTTTTCCCATCTAGGGAAACCGCTTCGCCCTGCTCGAAACCGATCGTCACGCACAATGGTTGCGTCGGCCATTCCTCGCGCGGCGCGCACCATCCGCGCGCGCAATCGCCGGGCGCTTCCCAGCGATCGATTTCGCCGCCGGACATGGTCAGGCCGAGCAGGTTTTCGTTGATCGTGTAACTTTTTTGTTTCGCGCGAACGTCGAATCCGCGCTTTTCGAGATAGTTCTGCTCGTAGGCGCGCACCGCGGTGTGCTCGCGCTGGATTTCACGGATCGGTGCCACGATCGTGTAGTCGCCGAGCGCTTTGATGGTCAGGTCGAAACGCACCTGATCGTTGCCCATGCCGGTACAACCGTGCGCAATCAGTTTCGTGCCGAGTTCGTCGCATCGCTTCAACGCGGCATCGACGATCAGGTAACGATCCGACACGAGCAGCGGATATTGGGCTTGATAGCCCTCGCCCGCCCACACGAACGGCTTGACGAATTCGTTCCAGATCGCATCGCCGCCGTCGACGGTCACATGCGTCGCCGCGCCCAGCTCGTGAGCGCGCTGTTCGATGTATGCGCGTTCGTCGGCATCCACGCCGCCGGTGTCGGCGAATACCGTGTGCACCGCATAGCCGCGCTCCTGCAGATACGGAATGCAGAAGCTGGTGTCGAGTCCGCCCGAGAACGCCAGAACGATATCTTTGTTCGTCATGTCGCATTCTCCGTGCGGGCGACGAGCGCGGTCATGATCGCCTTTTGTACGTGCAGACGATTCTCCGCTTCATCGATCGCGATGCAAGCCGGAGAATCCATCACGGCGTCGGTCGCCTTGACGTTACGCCGCAACGGCAGGCAATGACTGAACACGCCATCGTTCGTCAGCTTCATTTTCGATTCGTCCACGATGAAATGTTTGTAGCGTTCACGGATCGGCTTTTCGTCTTCCCAGCGTCCGAAATACGGCAGCGCGCCCCAGCTTTTCGCGTAGACGACATTCGCGCCCGAATAGGCGGCGGCGATATCGTGACTGACGCGAAACGAGCCGCCGTTTTCGGCGACATTCCGCGCGGCGAAATCGGTGTAACGCTCATCGAGCACGTATTCCGACGTGGGACATAGCAACGTGACGTCCATGCCGAAACGCGTCGCGATCTGCAGCGCGGAATTGGCGACCGCTGTGTTGAGCGGTTTGGAATGATAGGTCCACGTCAGCACGTATTTTTTTCCGCGCAGATCGGTCGTCCCGAAATGCTGTTGCAGCGCCATGATGTGCGCCAGTTCCTGGCACGGATGCGTGATCGTTTCCATGTTGATGACCGGAACCGTCGCGTGCTGCGCGAATGCATGGATCACGCGATCTTCGCGGTCGACGGACCAATCCTTGAATTTTGGGAACGCGCGAACGCCGATCAAGTCGACATAGCGCGACAGCACGCGCGCGACTTCGGCGATATGTTCCTCCGCTTCGCCATCCATCACCGTGCCGACGTCGAATTCGATCGGCCATGCATCTTTACCCGGCTGAAGAACGATCGCGTGGCCGCCGAGCTGGAACGCGCCGAGTTCGAAACTCGTGCGCGTGCGCATCGACGGATTGAAAAACAAAAGCGCGATGCTTTTACCGCTCAGTTCGCGACCGAGTTTGTCGCGCTTGAATGCCGCGGCGCGCGCGAGCAACGCATCGAGTTCGGTGCGGCTCCAGTCTTGCGTGCTAAGAAAATGTCGTAGCGTCATGGGCGAAATCCAGAAATGAAAAACCCGGCTCAGGGCCGGGCTCTATCGAACGAAAAAACGCATAGAGTTATCCGGCCGGATGGTTCGGTTCCGGTCGGCGCGCGCGCGAGGTCATCCCGGCGGCCATGCGGGCGCTGGTCAGGATTTCGGCGGCGAAACAAAGAAGGTTCATGGTTGGAACGGTAACACGGACATTCGTTGACGCGCAATCGCTCCGCGACAATTCATCCGCGTCAGATTCAATCGGCGGGCGACACGTTGACTTTGACGCGAATCCGATCGCCGGGATCGTAGCTCAGTCTGGACGTATAGACGTCTCCACGATATCGGTACTCGACATCGTACGCGGCCACTTTGCGCGCTCCGGGTTCCGCGCCGGGACAGCGACGCTCGATCGTGTACTTCGGTGCGTCGTCACGATCGCGCTCTTTGTCGGCGGCCACGTTGCTGCCGACGACGGCGCCGGCAACCACACCACCAGCGGTCGCGAGTTTGCGTCCATCACCTTTGCCGACCTGATGACCGAGAATGCCGCCAACGATCGCACCGAGCACACCACCCACGGTCCGCTTTCCACTGTCGTCTGCGCCGACGGGGGGATTTCGGATCGGAACCTGTTCTTCGTAGCACGGCTGCGGTGTGGGCTGATCGGCTGCGGCGTTTTCGTCGTACACCGGGTCGACGCGCAGTACATCGGCCCAGCCGAAGCGAGAATTATCCTCGTGCACCACGGACGCCGAGCGCGATTGCGCCTGCGCCGACATCGAAGCGGCCAACAGCATCGTGCTCGCGGCGATGATGCTGATCATGTTCATAGCGTCTCCATTTCATGGGCCGCCGCGCGATGGCTTGCGTCGGCACCGAGCGAGCGGTCTGCTACCGGTTCCCAGCGGCGAGGTCGGTGGACCTCACGCAGGCTCGCTAATTTCAGCCACGATTAAATCATCGTCTGTCTGAATGAAGGATGAGGAAAAGCCTGTACTGATGCGGGTTGCGAGGAATCATCGCACACGGACGCGCGATCGAATTGTTATACAATGTCGCATTGCGACGAGACTTACAATGACGCTGAAGCTGCACAACACCCTGACCCGCCGCACCGAAGAGTTCGTCCCGCAAGACGCGAGACGCGTAACGATGTATCTGTGCGGTCCCACCGTCTATAACTACGTACACATCGGCAACGCGCGCGGTCCGGTCATGTTCGGATTGCTGGCGCGTCTGCTCAAACGCCACTTCGGCGAGAAACATGTCGTGTTCGCGCGCAATATCACCGACGTCGACGACAAGATCAACGCGGCGGCCGCCGAACTCAACGTGCCGATCGACGTCATCACGCAACGTTATGCGGCCGCGTATGCCGAAGACATCGCGAAACTCGGCGTGGACACGCCGGACATCATTCCTTACGCGACCCAACACATTGCTCAGATCATAGCGATGTGCGAGCGCCTGATTGAGAACGGCAACGCGTACGCCGCCGAAGGACATGTGTTGTTCGATGTGTCGTCGTATCCGGAATACGGCCATCTGTCCGGACGTTCCTCCGACGAGATGATCGCCGGCGCGCGCGTCGAAATCGCGCCGTACAAGAAAAATCCGGCCGACTTCGTGCTGTGGAAACCGTCCACGCCCGATCTGCCGGGATGGGACAGTCCGTGGGGACGGGGCCGCCCCGGCTGGCATATCGAATGCTCGGCGATGTGCGAGGCGCATCTGGGCGAGACCATCGACATCCACGCCGGCGGCAACGATCTGATGTTTCCGCATCACGAAAACGAAGTCGCGCAATCCGAGTGCGCGCACGGCAAGAAAGTGTTCGCGCGCTATTGGCTACACAACGGCATGCTCACGTTCGGCGGCAAGAAGATGTCCAAATCGCTGGGCAATACGCTGGTGCTGCATGAATTGCTCGAACGGCATCCGCCGGAACTGCTGCGCTACATGCTGATGAAAGCGCACTATCGCCAGCCGCTGGACTGGTCCGACGAAACGCTGCAACAGGCGCGCGCGACGCTCGATGGCTGGTACGGCGTGCTGCGTGATCTCGCGTCGGTGCCGCTGCCGAACAACGTCGGCGGCGCGCCGGACAACGATCTGCTCGCGGCGTTGAGCGACGATCTCAACACGCCAGAGGGGTTCGCCGTTCTTTCGCGTCACGCCGCGCAGGCACGACGTGCGACGACCGACGAAGAAAAATCAATCGCAAAGAAAAGCCTGCTCGCGTCGGCCGCGTTTCTGGGTTTGCTGCAGCAGGATCCCGAGGCATGGTTCAAACAATCGTCGAATGAAACGAACGTGGATGCCGCGTGGGTCGAACACATGCTCGTCGAGCGCGCCGAAGCACGCAAAAGCCGAGACTTCGCCAAAGCCGACCGCATCCGCGACGAGCTGACGGAAAAAGGTGTCGTCATCGAAGACGGTCCGCAAGGCGCACGCTGGAAAATCGCGAGCAATGAACGCGCAGCCTGACATCGCTCCCGAATCGGCCGACGATGCCCAGAACGCGATCATCAACGAGTTCGCGTTCTTCAGCGACTGGACCGAACGCTATCAATACCTGATCGACCTCGGCCGCAAATTGCCGCCGTTTCCGGACGAATTGAAAACCGACGACCACAAAGTGCACGGATGCCAGTCGCAAGTGTGGCTCGTCGCAAGCGGCGACGCGCAGCGTCTGGAATTCAGGGCGATCAGCGATTCGGCCATCGTGTCCGGATTGATCGCTTTGTTGCTACGCGTTTATTCCGGACGCGCGGCGCGCGACATCCTAGCGACGGAACCGAGATTCGTGGAATCGATCGGATTGGCGAAACATCTTTCGCCGACGCGCAGCAATGGGCTTGCGGCGATGTTCAAAGCGATTCAAGAACACGCATATCGGGCGTTGTGAACCCCGTCTTGTAGCGGACCGGCGTCCGCTTTATGTCTGAATCCTGTCCGCTAACGTAGGGCACGGCGCTTCATGATGCTTCGAAAATGGAGGCATTCATGAAAATACGTTTGATCACAGCTTTTTGGTATGGTTTGGGTCTTGCTGCAAGTGCTGCGCACGCCGTCGAAGGGCGACATAGCGGGGTGGTAAGGCTTTTCGCGGGTCCCGCGACTTTCCAAACATGCGCGTTGACGGCGGATGCGCGCATTTCGTGCTGGGGTGGTAATTACCCCAGCGTACCCGATCCGCAAAACGTCGATGGGCTCGACGTCACAGCAGTTTCTTTGGGGCGGAATTTCAGCTGCGCACTCGTCCGTGACGGCAGAGTCTTTTGCTGGGGAGACAATTCAAAAGGACAGCTTGGAACGATGTCGGCACATGTAGACCCCAAACCTGTTCAATACTTTGGGTCCGACTTCGGTAGCGTCGCCCAAATCTCGGCGGGCGAAGAGTATGTCTGTGTGCGCCGTCAGGACACGACGGCTTGGTGCTGGGGAGACAGTAAATACGGCCAAGTCGGAAATTTCAACGTTGGGATCGGCGCGTACACCTCGCAACCGATTCAGGTAATCATTCACGACGACAAGGCTTCGCCGCCAAACCCGCCATTGACAGGTATTGCCGATATCTCCGCCGGCATCCGTCACGCCTGCGCGCTACTCGCCGACCACACCGGTGCATGTTGGGGCAATGATCAAGATGGCGAACTCGGAAACGTCAAATACCGGCCGAACTTTGATTCACCACAAACCGTTTACGTACAAAATGGATCCGGATACGTATCCTTGGTCATGGGCGGCGGCTCTATTGTTGCCGGCGGTTATCACACTTGCGGATTGATAAATGACGATCTCGTCGATTCCGTCGGATGCTGGGGACTGAATGACTATGGCGAATTGGGTGACGGCACGTTGACAGAAGTGGCGTCGGCACATCCGGCACAAGACGAGCGCGGAAAAATAAAGGACGCTTTTCAGGTAGCACTCGGGGAGTACTTCACGTGCGGCGTTGTCGCAGACGCCACCGTGCGTTGCTGGGGGTCAAATGCACACTATCAAATGGCTAATCCGACCGTGGGCCTAGGCGCAGCACAAAAGACGGGTATCACGGCGCTCGCAGAGAACGGTACACCACTAAACCATGTTATTCAGCTAGTAGCAGGCGCTCGTCACGCATGCGTTCTGCAATCTACCGGTGCTGTTCGATGCTGGGGAGACAATCAATACCAACAGCTGGGGAGCTTCACTGGCACTCAAACGAACGTACCGCAATCCATTTCGATCGACGCGCCTATCTTCACCGACAATTTCGACGGCAACTGAGTCACGGGCAATCGTCGCGCGGCGATCGCCCGATTTCACTCTTCAGTCGCCCATCTGCTTCTGTCTATGCTCCCAACGCTCCTGCGCATCGAGGCATAACGTCGCGATCGGGCGCGCTTCCAGGCGTTCGATGCCGATTTCTTCGTCGGTCTCTTCGCAGAAACCGTAACGGCCTTCTTCGATGCGCTTGAGTGCTTTGTCGATCTTCGCGATCAGTTTGCGATAGCGGTCGCGCGTGCGCAGTTCGAGCGAGTTTTCGGTTTCGCGCGTCGCACGTTCGGCTTCGTCGCCGACGTCGCGCACTTCTTCGCGCAGGTTGTCGATGGTCTGCTTGGATTCTTCGACCAGATCTTCGCGCCATTTCTGCAGTTTCGCGCGGAAATAGGCGAGATGTTTCGGAATCATGTATTCCTCGCGCGGCGAGGGACGATAATTTGCGGCCAAATTAATGACGACGGTGTTGGGCAGCGCGTAGCGCCCATCTTCACGGGTGATGCTGTCTTTGTCTTTCGGTACTGCCGTTGCCATGCCGACCTTTTTCGATGATGTTGCTGATGACGATTTCGTGGACTTGCTCGCTGCCGGCGCGGCGGGTTTCACCGGCTTCGCGGCCGCCTTCGGTGCCGCCTTGGACGTTTTCGCCGCCGGCTTCGCAGCCGGTTTTTTGACCGATTTGGCGACAGGTTGGGAACGGCGCACGGGCGCTGCCGCTTTCTTCGGCACCGGTTTTTTCACGGGCGATTTTTTGCTGGCCGGAGCAGGTTTTTTCGCTGCGGGCTTTTTAGCCTTCGCGGCGTTCGATTTTTGCTTTGACGTGGCCATTTTTCCTCACCATAGTCCTTCGGCGGTCGCGTGTTATAGCTCAAGTGCCCTACAGCGGCAACCCTTTCCGTCGCACGATGCACCCGGTAGCGATAAAATCGCGGCGTGACCCGCTTTATTCTGGCGCTACTGTCGATTTACAAGAGGCTGTTGAGTCCGCTTCTCGGAAATCGCTGTCGATTTCATCCGTCCTGTTCAGATTACGCGCGTGCGTCCGTCGCACGCTTCGGTCCGGCCCGCGGGTCGCTGTTGGCGTTGTGGCGCATCGCACGCTGCCAGCCGATGTGCGCGGGCGGCCCCGATCCCGTGCCGGAAACGTTTACCATGCGCCGCTGTGGCGATGCGCCATCTGATTTCACGAAAAAGGAACGCGACTCATGAACGACTGGCTGATCGTCAACGCCGACATCGTCAATGAAGGCCATCGCTTTCAAGGCGACGTGCGTATCCGCGACGGGCGCATCGATGCAATTGCGCCATCCCTGCCAGGTCGTCCGAACGATCGCGTGTTCGACGCGGCGGGCCGACTCCTGATTCCCGGCATGATCGACGATCAGGTCCATTTCCGCGAACCCGGCCTCGAATACAAGGGCGACTTTTTCACCGAATCGCGAGCGGCTGTCGCCGGCGGCGTGACGAGTTACATGGAAATGCCGAATTCCAAACCGACCACCACGGATTACGCCGCGCTGTCGGATAAATACGATCGCGCGTCGAAAAAATCGCTGGCCAATTACTCGTTCTATTTCGGCGCGACGAACGACAATCTCGAATTGATCCGTCATCTGAATCCGCTCACCGCAGCGGGCATCAAGGTGTTCATGGGCGCATCGACGGGCAACATGCTCGTCGACAAGCCCGACATCCTCGACGGCATTTTCCGTGAAGCGCCCGTGCCGGTGATCACGCATTGCGAAGACACGCCGACCATCGAGGCGAATCTGGCGATCGAGCGCGCGAAATACGGCGACAACATTCCGGTCGAACGGCATCCGTATATCCGTTCGCGCGAGGCATGCGTCAAATCGACCAAGCTCGCCATCGAACTGGCCAAGCGCCACGGAACGCGACTGCACGTTCTGCACATTTCGACGGCGGACGAATTGGAATTGTTCACCCCAGGTCCGCTCGACAACAAACGCATCACGGCCGAAACGTGCGTGCATTTCCTGCATTTCAGCGAGGCCGATTACGCAACGTTGGGCAATCTGATCAAGTGCAATCCGGCGATCAAGTCGGCATCCGATCGCGCCGCGATCACCGAAGCGCTGAAGACGGGGCGAATCGATGTGCTGGCCACCGATCACGCGCCGCACACGATGGAGGAAAAATCGCTGCCGTACGAAAAAGCGCCGTCGGGTTTGCCGCTGGTGCAGTTCGTCGTGCAGTGCGCGCTGGAACGCTGGTTCGACGGTTTGCTGCCGCTGGAACTGATCGTGCAAAAGATTTCGCACGCATCGGCGAAACTGTTCAACGTGCGCGAACGCGGATTCCTTCGCGAAGGTTATTGGGCCGATCTCACGCTGGTCGATACCAAGAAACCGCAACGTGTCGATAAGAAAGATATCTTGTCGAAGTGCGGATGGTCGCCGTTCGAGGGTTATACGTTTCGCAGCAGTATCGCCGCGACGTGGGTGAACGGACATCTCGCCTGGAATGCCGGTCGGCTCGACGATAGCCAGCTCGGTAGGCCGCTGGAATTCCAGCGATGATGCAGGTGTTATTGAGCGTGTTGCTCGCGTCGGCGAGCGGCACGACGGGTGTGAATCGCATCGATATTCCGCCGCACCTGCAACAGGGCGAACTCGTTATCGGCCATGCATCGCGCGGCGCGCACGTCGACTACAACGGACGCGACCTGCATGTCGGCGAAGACGGCGTGTTCGTATTCGGACTCGATCGCGAAGCGCCCGCGCAAATTTCAATCCGCGCAAAGTTCGCCGACGGCACATCGCAAACGGTGAGCGTGTCGGTGATCAAGCGCGACTACGCCATCGAACGCGTCGAAGGACTGCCGCCGAAAACCGTGACGCCCGATCCGGAAACCGCCAAACGCATCGAGCAGGAACAGGCGCGAGTCGCCGCAGCGCGCACGCGCGATGACGCGCGCGAAGATTTTCTGCACGGCTTCGCTCTTCCTGTGCAGGGCGCGCGTATCAGTGGCGTGTACGGAAGTCAGCGCATCGACAATGGAATCCCGAAAGCGCCGCACATGGGTCTCGACATGGCCGTGCCGGAAGGCACACCGATTCACGCGCCGGCGTCGGGCATCGTCACGTTTGCGCAATCCGATCTGGTCCTGACTGGCGGCACTGTGCTCATCGATCACGGTTTCGGATTGACGAGTTCGTTTCTGCACATGAGCCGGCTCGACGTAAAAGTCGGCGATCGCGTCGAACGCGGCCGCGTGATCGGCGCCGCCGGAAAAACCGGGCGCGCGACGGGCCCGCACGTACATTGGGGATTCAACTGGTTCGACACGCGGCTCGATCCGGCGCTGCTCGCCAAACCGGTTTCCTAGTCCGCGCGAAATCCGCCGTCGATACCTTTGATGGTGACGGCAACCGCGTCGTGCGGATGCAGGCTTTCCTCGTGCGTGGCGCGCGCCCAAAAATCGACGATGCGTTCATCGCCGTCGAGCGCCGCGTGAATGCGGCGCGCGGCATCTTCGCAGAACATCAGATTCGCGCCGTTCAACAACGCGAATGCCTGTTCGTCTTCGCGCTTCACGGCGGTTTGCACCGGCGTCTTCAGCGCGGCTTCGACGCGATCGATCAGATCGACCAGCGGAAAACCGAAACTCGACGCGAGTTTCACCCGGATTTCCGCCACGCTGCGCTGACTATGCGGCGTCGCGCAAATGCCCTGTTCGCTGCCGAGCCAACGCGTCACGGCGTCGTAGTCGAGTGCTTTGCCGCGCGCGAAATCATTCTGGAAATTTTCCTGGATCAGCTGCCGCGCCAGCGCGGCCGACGCGGGGCATGTGCTCGAATATTCAAGTTGAAATCCGATTTCGATATCGCACGCGCCCTTCTGCATGGTGGCTGCGATCGTCACCGGATAGGATTTCCAGCCACTGTTGCGACTCTTCAGCGCAGGGCGACGCAACAGATAGTCGAATGCAATTCCGATCTTCGCGCGATCGGATAAATCCGCGTGCGATTCCAGAAAATCGCGCAAAACATGCCGAAGCGAGCACGGCGTCAACGGTTCGGCGAGTGCTTTGTCGACGTGCAGATAAAGTCGCGACATGTGGATGCCGCGCACATCGGCCTTGCGCAGATTGACCGAAGCCGAAATGCGAGCGGGAATGCGCGTCGTCGTGCCGTCGACATCCGCGAACAGGATCGGCGCGTCGATGTCGTTCATGCCGACCCAATCGAGCTCGCCCAATTCCGATTGCCTGCCTTCGGCGACATCGGGCATGACGCGAACGGTATTTTTTTCCTGCTGCATGATGCCTCCGGGTTGCGCCGATCGATCGTGTGGAACGCCAGGCGATACGTTGGGTCGATTCATCGCGTGCTCAAGCGGTGTTTTTGCGCGGCTCGCGCTTCACGCCAGGCCAGCCAGGTGCTGCGCCAACGGATGCGATGGTAGCGGGTTGCGAGATATGCCGCTGGATCGTGCGCTCGAATGGCGCCATCGATCAACCTCATGTCCAGTCGCGCGCGGACGCGGCGCCCAACATGGCTGGCGGGGACGCGCGGCAGATTATGGGCGATCATCTCGCGGACGCGCGCCAAAAACTCTCTCAAGACCGCGCT
Organism: Rudaea sp.; assembly: GCA_040002515.1. Classification (GTDB taxonomy): domain Bacteria; phylum Pseudomonadota; class Gammaproteobacteria; order Xanthomonadales; family Rhodanobacteraceae; genus Rudaea. The sequence goes on from JBDUEI010000088.1 coordinate 12,662, forward strand.
GGTTTTTTGCCCCGCCTGCGCGAAATCGGCACGCGATACGCCGTGACGCGCGAGCAGATCGAGCGGGAGCGCGAGATTCTCCGAAGGACTCGCGCGAAACATCGCGAGCAGGTGCGAGGCGATCCACAAGCTCGCGAGCGCATCGCTGTCGCTTTCTGCATTCATGGCCGATTCGACGACGGCGACGGGCCCATAGAATTCGGCAAGTCGTAAACGCAACGCCTCGAAGTTCGCCGGCGGCGGCGCGTCGAGTTGCGCGAGCGCACCGCCGATCAGTTTGTCCCACGCATCGTTGTCAATCGATGTTGCCGTCACGCGATACCACTCACGGCTGATCGGATGTCGGGCATTACCCATCGCCGCATTCGCCAATTCCTGTTGCCACCAGCCGAGTTTCGCCGCGGCGACCTGCGGCTCACGAACGCTGAATGTCGTGTGGGCGATTTCGTGAATCAACGTGCCGAACGCCTGCGCTTTGTCACGTCGCGCGGGGTCGAGGTAAATTGAAACGGCGGACTGTTCGGGATTCGCTTCGAGCCATTTCTGCTCGAAGCTGATGAACGCGGCGTCTTTCTCCGCCATCGTCGTTACAGCGCGAGCGCCGGCAATAATTGATCCGGGCTGGTGATGACGATATCGGCACACCACGCGTGTGGATCTTCGCCGGCGAGGTAACCCCAACCGACGGCGACCGTCATCGTACCGGCGCGACGACCCGCTTCGATATCGCGAACGTCATCGCCGACGTAAACGCAGCGCTCCGCCGAAACGCCGGCGAGTTTGCACGCGTACAGAATCTGCTCAGGCTCGGGCTTTCGCTGCGGCAGACAATCGCCGGAAACCAGCGCGGCGTGGCGAACATCGAGCTTGAGTTCGGTAACCAGACTGCGCGCCAGCCAGCCGGGTTTGTTGGTGACGATGCCCCATTTGATGGCGCGTGCTTCCAACGCGTCGAGCATGGCGTCGATGCCGTGATAGGTTCGCGTATGCGTGGCGATCGCTTGTGAATACAAATCGAGAAAGCGCGGCAACAGCGTTTCGATACGCGATTCGTCGGCGTCCGGAAAACCTCGCCGCAACATCGCGCGCCCGCCTTTGGAAACCACGGCGCTAATATGCGCGGGTTCGACCGGCGGCAAACCCATTTCTTCGCGCAGACGCTGCATCGCGGCGACCAGATCGGGCGCCGAATCGACCAGCGTTCCGTCGAGATCGAAGAACACCGCTTCGATTTCGGTGCCGCGCAGAATCGTCATCCCGATTTGCGCGCGGATGCTAAATAGTTCACTTGTGTACTTCTTGCGATCCAGGCGCGTCGGCTCAGCGGGTTGTAGGCCAGCCCGCTCACGTCGTCCTGTTCGAGGCCGGCGCTGCGAAGACTCGCGGCCAGCTCGGACGGTTTGATGAAATGCGCGTAATGATGCGTGCCGCGTGGCAGCAGATTCAGCGCGTACTCCGCGCCGACGATCGCTGCGCCGAATGCGAGCGGCGTGCGGTTCAGTGTCGAGAAAAACGCGCGGCCGCCGGGTTTGAGCAAGGTCGCGATCGCGGCAATCACGCTGCCGGGATCGGGCACGTGTTCGAGCATTTCCATACACGTCACCGCGTCGAACGTGCCGGGCGATTCAGCGGCGAGGTCTTCGACACTGATCTGACGATAGTCCACGTGCAGACCGGATTCGTAGAGATGCAATTTCGCGATATCGAGCACGCGTTCGGCCAGATCGATCGCCGTGACGCGCGCGCCGGCGCGCGCAAGCGACTCGCTCAGGATGCCGCCGCCGCAGCCGACATCGAGGACCACGGCGCCATCCAGATTTACGCGGTCGGCGATGTAGTTCAAACGAACGGGATTCAGATCGTGCAGCGGACGCGACTCGCCATCGACATCCCACCAGCGCGCAGCGAGACGATCGAACTTCGCCGTTTCGGCGTGACTGACGTTGGAGGTCTCGGCGCTGATCATGAATCCTTCCTCGTTACAGACAACCGACGACGCCGCGCACTTCGAGCCGCGCGTCGATGACGGCGGCGTCCGCGTCGGGTTCGTCGACGGCAAAGTGTACTGTGTAGCGCGCGCCGCGTCGTGGCGTGAAATAGGTTCCCCAGCTATCGTCCTGGCCGAGCGGAAAGCGCTCGACGCGGCCGCTGTCCGGACCTGTCGGCACGTCGATCAGCGAACCGCGCTGATACAAGTACGCGTGTTGCGCATCGCCCATCGGAATCTGCCTGATCCAATCCGACAGGCGTTCGCTTCGCGACAAGACGATGTGTTGTTTTTCGTCGCGCAGCGTGATCGTCACCCGCGCGGAGGGTCGCGGTAATTCGTTCGTATTCGCTGAAGTCTTCGATGCGATGGCGACGCCGAGCGTGGATTCGATCGGCGGCAAGCCATCGAGTCGGCGTTCGATCTGTCCCGGTACGCTCAGATCGATTGCGCCGAGATCGACCGTATAACCGTCGCGACACAGCGCAGGCTCGGCGTGGCCGACGAACGTTCCGTCGCCGCGATATGCGTCGTAATGCGTGAGCTGGCGATCGCAGCCGACGAGCGCAGCTGACAGAATAAAAAACGACAACGCGATCGAGAGCGTTCGCGAAAGACGCATCAGCCGAGCCGTCCGCGCCAGGAACGCGCCTTGTCTCGCAACGCGTCGGCATCGATGTCGAGAACGTGGCCGTGTTGCACCTTGCGCACGCCGGCAATCCATACGTCGCTGACCTGATGACGACCGGTCGCGTAAACAAGTTGCGACGTCGGGTTGTAGACGGGCTGCGTTTCGATGGCATCGAGCCGCACTGCCGTCAAATCCGCCTGCTTGCCGGCGACTATCGAACCGATGCGATCGCCCAATCCGATGGCGCGCGCACCGTTCAATGTTGCGGCTTGCAACGCGAACGCGGCGTCGAAGGCGCTGGCGTCATTCGCGACACCTTTGGCGAACAATGCGGCGGTGCGCATTTCGCCGAACATGTCCAGATCGTTGTTGCTCGCGCAACCGTCGGTACCAATGGCGAGGTTGACGCCTGCGCGTCGTAATTTTTCCGCCGGACAAAATCCGCTGGCGAGTTTCAGGTTCGATTCCGGACAATGCACGACCGACACGCCGGCCTGCGCGAGCTGCGCGATTTCGCTATCGGTCAGTTGTGTCATGTGCACGGCGATCAAATGATCGTTGAGCAGTCCGAGCGCTTTCAACCGCGCAAGCGGACGCATGCCGTGCAGCTTCTTCGACTCGTCGATTTCGTGCGCGGTCTCGTGCACGTGGATGTGCACCGGGATATCCAGCTGATCCGACAGCATGCGGATGCGCTGAAAACTTTCGTCGCTGACGGTGTACGGCGCATGCGGCGCCAACGTTGCGGTGACGAGATGTTCAGATTTCAACGAGTCGTAAACCGCGAGGTTTTTGTCGAAATAATCGTCGCGCCCGCTCGCCCACGCGCTCGGGAATTCGATGAACGGCAGGCCGACCGCCGCGCGGAAGCCGTGGCGAAGGTAGGTCGCCGCCTGCACGTCGGGAAAAAAATAGTTTTCGTTGCAACAGGTGGTGCCGCCGCGCAGCATTTCGAAGATGGCGATCTCGACACCGTCGCGCACGAACTCAGGCCCGACCGCTTTGGCCTCGGCCGGCCAGATGTGCTCCTGCAGCCATTTCATCAGCGGCAGATCGTCGGCGAGGCCGCGCATCAGCGTCATCGCGTTGTGCGTGTGCGCGTTGACGAGTCCTGGGATCAGCGCGTGTTCGGATAGATCGACGCGTTTTGCATTTGTATACTTTTCGCGCGCAGCGTCGATAGGCAGAATCTCGGCAATCACATCGCCGCGCACGACCACCGCATGATGATCGAGCACGACGCCGTGCGGTTCGACCGGGATGACCCAGCGCGCTTCGAGAATTTCTTCGACGGCAGTCATGATGAATGGGCGCGTCGCCGCGCCCGTCTAAACATCCTTATTTGACGCGGCCGACGTATTCGCCGGTGCGCGTATCGACCTTGACCTTTTCGCCCTGCGGCACGAACAGCGGCACGCGCACCACCGCACCGGTCTCCAGTGTGGCGGGCTTGCCGCCGCTGCCGGCCGTATCGCCTTTCACGCCGGGATCGGTTTCGGTAATCAGCAGTTCGACGAACGTGGGCGGCGTCACCGTGAGCGGCGCGCCGTTGAATAGCGTGACGATGCACTCTTCATTGCCCTTCAGCCACTTTTCGGCATCGACCATCGCGTTCTTGTCGGCTGCGATCTGCTCGTGCGTTTCCGGGTGCATGAAATGCCAGAATTCGCCGTCGCTGTAGAGATATTCCATGTCGGTGTCGACGACATCGGCCGCATCGACGGAATCGGTCGATTTCATGGTCAGCTCGACCACACGGCCGGTCTTGATGTTGCGATATTTCACGCGCGTGAACGCCTGGCCTTTGCCCGGCTTGACGTATTCGGTATCGACGATCGTGCATGGATAATTGTCCACCATGATCTTCATGCCGTTTTTCACATCGTTCATGCCATAGCTGGCCATAATCGCTCCGTTGCGCAACGAGCCGTGCAGGAATGCGGCTAAAATTGCGGATTGCTCGAAAAGGTAGGACGTTCACGTCCTCAAGAACGCCAATGATAACCGCAAGCCCCCGTCGCGCGCAGCCTGCAAACCCATATTCGGCGCCCTCGCCCGCTAAAACGAGTTGGCAAGAACTATGGCGCGACGCGGTGACCGATCCGCACCAACTGCTCGAACTGCTCGCGCTCGGCCATCTCGCATCGACATTGGTTCCCTCCCGCGACACCGGATTTCCGTTGCGCGTGCCGCGCGGATTCATCGCACGCATGCGTCGCGGCGATGCGAACGATCCGCTGCTGCGCCAGGTGCTCGCGGTGGGCGAGGAATTGCTTGCCTTGCCGGGATTTTCCGAAGATGCCGTCGGCGACCTCGCCGCCCGTTCCGCGCTCGGCGTGCTGCATAAATACGAGGGCCGCGCGCTATTGATCGCGACCGGTTCCTGCGCGGTGCATTGCCGCTACTGTTTTCGCCGGCATTTCGATTACGCGAGCGACACGGCCGCAGCGGACGGATGGGCCGAAGCCATCGCGCATATCCGCGCCGACACGACAATTCACGAAGTCATTCTTTCCGGCGGCGATCCGTTCTCACTCTCGACGGCGAAGCTGGCCGAGCTGACCGATGCACTCGCCAACATCGAACACGTCCGCCGATTGCGAATCCACACGCGTTTGCCGATTGTGCTGCCCGAACGGATCGACGTGGCAATGTGTGAATGGTTGTCGCGATTGCCGTGGCCGGTGGCGATCGTCGTGCACGTCAATCACGCCAACGAAATCGATGCGTCCGTTAAGACCGCGCTGAAGCGATTGCGCGATGCCGGTGCACATCTGCTCAATCAATCGGTTCTTCTTCGAGGTATCAACGACGGCGTCGATGCGCTGGCCGAGCTGTCGGAGCGCTTGTTCGAGGTCGGCGTGCTTCCCTATTACTTGCATCAACTCGATCGGGTCGCAGGCACCGCCCATTTCGACGTGGACGACGCGCGCGCGCTGGAATTGATGGATGGACTGCGCGGACGTCTATCCGGCTATTTGGTGCCGCGCCTGGTGCGCGAAATCGCGGGCGAATCGAGCAAAATACCCGTCGCAGGTTAGCAATCTCCCTCGTCACGTCGATTTGCTTTCGAGGCCTGTATAGTTGGCCGATCGCGGAATTTTCCGCTGCGGCGGCATCGCTTGGCTGCCCCCGGGCGCCGATTTGTCGCGATACGTGGCCTTCGGTTCTGGAAATGCCGCGGAGAATCGAGTAAAAACCCTTTTCGAGTTCGCGCCTGGCCAATGAGCAAACAAGACAACGTCATCAAGCTACTGCTGATCGAGGATTCGGTCGAAGAAGCCGAACAACTGATCAGCATGCTGCGCAACGGAGGCATCGCCGTGCGTCCGGCGCGTGCGGCCAACGCGGCGGAGCTGGAAACGCAGGTAACTTCGCACACGCCGGATGTGATTCTGGCCAACGTGGCCGCGCGCGTGCTGAAGCTGGCCGATGTGGCCGCGGCCGCCAATCGCACCGGCAAGGACATCGCCATCGTGGCGGTGGCAACCAATGTAAACGAAGACACCATCGTCGGCGCGTTTCAGGAAGGCGCTCGCGCGCTGGCGCTGCGTCATCGTGCCGATCATGTGCAATCCGTGGTCCGACGCGAATTCGAAAGTCTCAACATGCGGCGCAGCGTGCGCCGTCTGGAAGCGTCGCTTCGCGAAACCGAACGCCGCTGCGATGCGCTTCTGGATTCGTCGCGCGATCCGATCGCGTACGTCCACGAAGGCATGCACGTTCGCGCGAACAAGGCCTATCTGGAGATTTTCGGGTTCGAGGATTTCGAGGAAATCCAGGGCATGTCGATTCTGGACATGATCGCGCCGGACGATGCCGACGATTTCAAGACGTTGCTGCGCAAGCTGTCGAAAGGCGACAAACCGCCGCAGAAGCTGAACCTCAAGGCGCAACGCGGCGACGGCACCACCTTCGACGCCGTGATGGAGTTCGCCGAAGCAACGTACGAAGGCGAACCGTGTCAGCAGATTATTTTCCGGCAACAGACGGTCAGTCTTGAACTTGCGAAAGAACTCGATGTATTGCGCTCGAAGGATCTGGTCACCGATCTGTTCAATCGTCAGTATTCGCTGACCGAACTGGATCGCGCGGTTGGCGAAGCCGTCAAAGGCAAGAACGATCAAGCCCTGCTCATGCTCGAACCGGATAATTTCCGGCAGCTCCTCGATACAGTCGGGCTCGGCAACGCCGACCTCTTGTTGGGCGACATGGCTAACCTCATGCGCCGGCACATCAACGAGGCCGATATCGCCGGACGCTTCGGCGAGCATACGTTCGGCGTGCTGATCGCCGGTCGCACGCTGGAAGAAGTGCGGCAACTCTGCGAGTCGTTGCGCAAGGCATTCGAAGACCGGATCTTCGAAGTCGGGAAGCAGTCGGTCAACGTCAATGTGAGCATCGGCGGCACGTTGATCGGCGAGAAGAACGCCAACGCCGCCAACGCGCTGAATCAGGCGACGTCCGCATTGCGCACGGCGCAGGCGGAAGGCGGCAATCGCATCAACGTGTTCGATCCGAACGCCAAAGACAAAGCCGACGAAGAGAAAAACCGTCATTGGCTCAAGCTGATCAAAGAGGCTTTGGCGAACAACGGCTTCGTGTTGTTCTATCAGCCCATCATCAGCCTGCACGGTGCCGAGGGTGAGTTCTACGAAATCCTGTTGCGCATGCAGGGACCGAAGGGCGAAATCGCACCGAATTTCTTCATGCCCGTCGCCGAGCAATATGGATTGATGCCTGCGGTCGATCGCTGGGTTATCTCGAGCGCGATCAAGGCGCTGGCGGAGCGCGAGAAGTCCGGACACAAGACAACGTTCTTCGTGAAACTGACACCGCAATCGCTCGACGATCAGACCTTATTGCCGTGGATTGCGCAGCAGCTCAAAAACGCGCGCCTGCGCGGCGACGCGCTGGTGTTCGAGATGCCGGAAAGCAAAGTCGTCACGAGTTTGAAGACGGCGCGTCAGTTCGTCACGGGCTTAAAACAGATGCATTGCGGATTCGCGCTGGAGCAGTTCGGATCGGGATTGAATTCCTTCCAGCTCCTGAAACACGTCGACGCGAATTATCTGAAGCTAGACCGCAACTACATGGCCGACTTGCCGAAGAACAAAGAGAACCAGGACAAGATCAAGGAACTCTGCGATCAGGCCCACCACGCCGGCAAATTGACCGTCGCCGAATTCGTGGAAGACGCCGCGAGCATGTCGATCCTGTTCTCGTGCGGCGTGAACTTCGTGCAGGGGAATTTCTTGCAGGAGCCTGAGAAGGTGATGGCGTACGAGACGGCGTGATTGCCGTCTGTCCTCGCTTAGACTAGATATCGCAGGTTCGCGACCGTTTCAGTTATCAGCGCTCTCCGAAGCCATCTGCGAAGATGACGTCGCTCTGAAATAAATACGCTTTCCCGCCGGCCGACGATCCCTCATTTGGCGCTCCGATCAGCAGATTTCCATCGCTGAGCGCAACGGCGTAGCCGAATGCACCGCGCCCGTCGCTGCCAATGCTCGCCTGCCTCGACCATGTTGCCGCGACATTGCCGGTGTAGATGTGCGCAGCGTCATTTCCATACTCGCCAACGGCAAGCAAATTGGTTGATAGAGCGACGGAGCTTCCGAAGTACCCTGCCGTGATCGGGACATCTGCCACGATCTTCGCATTTTGCGCCCATGCCGAGCCGCTGTTTTCGAAAATATAGGCGGCGCCTGTGGCGGCGGCATCTGCCGGTGCACCGACGGCGACAGATTGTCCGGACGCACTTACCGAGCTGCCTAAGAGATCGTTTGTTTTTCCGTCAGTCGAAGTCAGTTTTGCCTGCTGCGTCCACGTTCTGACACGAAGTGTAAATACGTAAGCGGCACCGACGGCCGAATTCTTTCCTGGCGCACCAACCGCTAGGATTCCGCTGTCATGAGCAAACGAAACGGCAGCCCCGAATAAATCACCACTGGCTGCATCAGTGGATGCAAGTTTGGTGAAGTAATTCCACGTATTGCCGACGCGCTCGTAAAGATAGACAGCACCGCTGGAATTCACTCGCGGCGCGCCAATCGCCAGCAGATTTTCGTGGAAAGCCAAGCTGCAGCCGAAGTTGTCACCGGTCGCGCCATCGGGCTGCGTTATGACAGCGCTTGCCCAACCCGTGGAAGTGCGCGTTCGAATCGACACTGCACCTTGGCCTGGATGTAGACCAACGGTTTGATGAGGTGCACCGATCGCAACGACGTCATCGTTAATAGCGACTCTGTTGCACGTCGAGTCGCTGAGTGACGTTTCCGGATCGGCGAGGCCGATTTCCGCGCTCCAAAGCCCACTCGTATCGCGTCGGAAAACGCTCGCGACGCCGAGTGACGAACTGCCCAAACGCTGCGGTGCAAGTATGACCGCCTCATTGCCGCTCAACGAAACGGCAGAACCGAAAAACCGGACCGATGACGTCGGAGATGCCCACTCCGTGATCTCGTCGTAATCACCATCGATAGTGAGTGCTTGGGCAGTCACCGAGCAGAACAGTGCCAAGACGCCCGCCGTTATAAACCTCGAAGGAAGCTGTTGCATTTCTCGTCCCGGAAAAGTGGTCTCGCTCACTGGAGACCACAGTATGAATTTCCGGGACTCAACAAATCGGACAAAATTCGGACGGCAATCGGACTAGGTCGCCGATCGTAACGCCGCAATACGCTCCTCAATCGGCGGATGACTCATGAAAAGCCTCGCGACCCCATGTTCTCCACTGATCCCAAACGCCTGCACCGCCTTCGGCAGCGTCGAATCATGATTACCGCCCAACGCCTGCAACGCCGAAATCATGTTCTGCCGCCCGCCGAGTTTCGCGCCGCCCGCGTCCGCGCGGAATTCGCGCCAGCGTGAGAACCACATGACGATGATGGTCGCGAGCACGCCGAGCACGGTTTGCAGAATCATCACGATGAAGAAGTAGCCGATGCCGCCGCCGCGGTTGTCGTCGCGGTTGCCGGACATCGCGCCATCGATCACGCTGCCGAGGATGCGCGCGAGAAACATCACGAACGTGTTGAGCACGCCCTGAATCAAGGCGAGCGTGACCATGTCACCGTTGGCGACGTGGGTTATTTCGTGGCCGAGAACCGCCGAAACCTGATCGCGATTCATGCTTCGCAATAATCCGGTGCTGACCGCCACGAGCGCGTGGTTCTTGCTCATGCCGGTGGCGAAAGCGTTCATGTCGGGTGCGTCGTAGACGGCTATTTCCGGCATGCCGATGTTCGCGTTTTGCGCGTGCGTGCGAATCGTGTTGAACAGCCAACGCTCGGATTCGTCGCGCGGTTCGGTTATCACTTCCGCGCCGACGGATTTCTTAGCGAGCCACTTCGATAGGGCCAGCGAGATAAACGCACCGCCCATGCCGAACACCGCACACATGATCAGCATACCTTGCAAATTGATGCCGGAGTGCGCGTACGCCCAACGATCCAATCCGAAGATCGATACGACGATACTGAGCACCAGCATGATCGCCAGATTGGTGCCGAGAAACAGGATGATGCGCAACATTCGATGTCCTCTTGGATGGCGCAATGATCAACTCAGCGCCTTTACGAATCTTGGGTAGACTGTCTCGTTTTCAAGCCATTTGCCGAACCGATGAATTCTTATCGCGGGCGTTTTGCGCCCTCGTCTACCGGCCCGCTGCACTTGGGTTCGCTGGTCGCCGCCGTCGGCAGCTGGCTGCGAGCGCGAAGCCGGAATGGAAGATGGATCATCCGCATGGAAGACCTCGATCCGCCGCGCGAGGTTCCCGGCGCGGCGGCGGACATTATCGCGACGCTCAGCGCGTTCGGCATGACATCCGATGAGCCGATTCTTTATCAAAGCCATCGTGCGGACGTGTATCGGGTCGCGTTCGATCAGCTAAAACGTCGCGATCTTGTTTATCCGTGCTGGTGCAGCCGAACCGATCTTGAAGCCTTCAGCGGGATTCATCCGATTCACTGCATCGCCAAGCCGGACCCATCGCGTGAACCCGCCTGGCGGCTGCGCGTGCCGAATCGAACGATCGCGTTCGACGACCTGGCCCGAGGCGCGCAATCGCAAGATCTTCGCAACGAGGTCGGCGATTTCGTCGTTTTGCGCAGCGAAGGTTGGTTCGCTTATCAACTCGCCGTCGTGATCGACGATGCCGCGCAAGGCATCACGGAAGTCGTGCGCGGTGCCGATCTGCTCGATTCGACGCCGCGCCAGATTTTGCTGCAGCAATTGCTGGATTTGCCGACACCCGATTACCTGCATCTGCCGCTCGTCGTCGACGCATCAGGACGCAAACTGTCCAAGCAAGATCGCGCCCGACCGGTCGACGCGGCGGATCCCGTGCCGGCGCTGCGTGCTGCACTGGAATATCTCGCCATCGATAGTCGCGGCACCGCAGCAACAATCGATTCGCTCTTGAGTGCGTCGATCCGCCAATTCGATCCGGAAGCGTTGCGCGCCCGTCACACGAATTGACTCGAAGCGGCGCGAGGCGCGTGTACAATCTCGGTATAAGAATCGCTTCATAAAACAAAAAACAACCGGAGGGAATCATGACGGCACGCGTAGCTTTGGTCACCGGCGGCACCGGCGGAATCGGTTCGGCGATCGTCAAGCGCCTTGCGTCGATGGGTCACAAGGTCGCCACCAATTACCGCGATCAGGCTCGCGCCGACGTGTGGATCGCGCAGATGAAATCGCTGGGCGTGGATGTCGTCGCGGTGAAGGGTGATGTGAGCGATACGGCGTCGTCCGAAGCGATGGTACGCGCGGTCGAAGAAAAGCTCGGGCCGATCGATATTCTGATCAACAACGCCGGCATCACGCGCGACACGACGTTCCACAAGATGAGCGCGCTGCAGTGGCACGAAGTCATCAACAGCAATCTGAATTCCTGTTTCAACGTCACCAAACCGGTGATCGACCAGATGCGCAACCGCAAATGGGGACGCATCATTCAGATCAGTTCCATCAACGGTCAGAAAGGCCAGTACGGCCAGGCCAATTACGCGGCGTCGAAAGCCGGCATGCACGGCTTCACGATTTCGCTGGCGCAGGAAAACGCGAAATTCGGCATCACGGTGAACACCGTGTCGCCGGGCTACGTGGCAACCGATATGGTCATGGCGGTGCCCGAAGAAGTGCGCACAAAAATCGCCGCGCAGATTCCGGTCGGCCGACTCGGCGAGCCCGATGAAATTGCGTATGCCGTTTCGTTTTTCGTCAGCGACGAGGCGCGCTGGATCACCGGCGCCAACTTGTCCATCAACGGCGGGCAGTACATGGGGTGGTGATGCGGCTCGGCTAGCGAATCGAGTCTCTCACGGCCGCGTATGCCGCGAGGTTGGCTGGGTAATCGGCTTTCTTCGCGGTCAAGGTCACGGTCAATAGGCATCGGTCGTTTTGCGCGACCGATAGGCTTTGGCGCAAGTCGGCGCCATCGTGCGTGGCATCGATTTCGGCCATCATGCCGGCGTATGCGCCGACTCGGACCGACGTCGGTGTCGTCACGGACACGGCAAAACCCTGTTCGCCGTAACGCTTCACCACATCGTCCGCGACGCTTTTGATCAGATCGGCGTTGTCGATTTCTTCCGGCGGCTTGTGCATGCAGGTGACCTCGATCACGGCGCGCGGTGCGGTAGCGGCGCCCAACAAGCCACGCTCGCGCGAACCGATCGTACGATCGCTCTCAGCCGACGAGGCGCCTTCGAGCCGCTGCACGGTCCATCCCTGCGGCCAGGTGACCGAATAGGCTGATGCGTCGCCCACGTCCTTCGAGCGTGGCGCGCCGTGCCCGTGCGCCGAAACGAAAAGCGCAATCGCATAAAACAAAACATAGAGGACGGCGAATTTCTGCCAGCTCCACGATTGACCTGCGCGCCCGGCCAGCCAGCCGCACGTGATGCCGACAATGATGGCCATACCGATCAGCCGTCCAAAAACTTCCGCGACCGGCGTCGAACCGAATCCGACTGCATACCGCAGTCCAGCCAGCGCGATAGTTGTCGCCACGATCGAACACACCAGAGCCAGCCGAATGTTGCGCTTCACGTTCAGAATCCTCAGGACCGAATACCGAAAACGAATAACGGGCCCGAGCAGTTCAACCGGACAGGGTTCGCAATCGCGCGCGGATGCGATTGCTGCGCAGCAATTGCGCTGGTGCGCCGCCGCATCTTCTGCTAAATTTGCGGCATGGCACAAGTCAGAATCGTCAAAAAATACCCTAACCGCCGTCTATACGACACCGAGATCTCGAGCTATATCACGCTTGAGGAGGTGCGCCAGTTGGTCATCGATGGCGAAGATTTCGAAGTCCGCGACGCGAAATCCGGCGACGACCTCACCCGCTCGGTATTGCTTCAGATCATTTCCGAGCACGAGGAAACCGGGCAGCCGATGTTCACCACGCAACTGTTGTCGCAGGTGATCCGTTTTTACGGCGATTCGATGCAGGGTTTCATGGGCAGCTACCTCGAAAAAAGCCTGCAGATTTTCCTGGATCAGCAGCAGAAGTTTCGCAGCCAGCTCAATAACATCCTCGGGCAGACGCCCTGGTCCATGCTCAACGACATGACCGAGCGCAATCTCGACCTGTGGAAGTCCGTGCAGGAAGGTTTCTTGACCGCCGCGGCCGGTTCCGCCAAAGCGCCGGGCGGCAAAGAAAATAAATCCTGATCGTCCGCGTTGACAGCGGATTCCCGGCTGATACCATGCCGCGGTTGTTGCGCCGCATCATCGATGCGCTGCACGAATCCTTCTGCGGAGTGATCCATGATTAAGCGTCTGGCTGTCGTCAGCGGCGGCATCGGTGGAATCGGCACCGAAATCTGCAAATACCTCGCGCGTTCCGGTCGTCAGGTCGTTGCAGCGGATCTGGGCAGCCGTGCCGAGCGCGTTGCCGAATTCAGAAAGGAAGTCGCGGAATTTTCCGATATCCACTTCGAAGTGGCCAACGTCGGCGATCTCGACGCCTGCGCGGAGCTGGCGAACAACGTCGAAGCCAAATACGGACCCGTCGAGATTCTCGTCAATGCCGCCGGCATCACGCGCGATACGACGCTGCGCAAAATGTCGGCACAACAATGGAAAGACGTCATCGATATCAACCTCGGCGGCGTGTTCAACATGTGCCGCAGCGTCGTCGAAGGAATGACCGAGCGCGGATTCGGACGCATCGTGAACATCTCGTCGGTCAATGGGCAGACCGGTCAGTTCGGTCAGACCAATTATTCCGCCGCGAAAGCCGGCATGCACGGGTTCACGATGGCGCTGGCGCGTGAAGTCGCGCGAAAAGGCGTGACGGTCAATAGCGTATCGCCCGGCTACTGCCGCACGGCGATGGTCGCGTCCATTCCCGAAAACGTGCGCACGCAGATCATCGCGAACATTCCGGTAGGCCGGCTCGGCGAGCCGTCGGAGATCGCGCGCGTGGTCGATTTTCTATGTGCCGACGATTCCGGATTCATCACCGGTGCGAACATTCCGGTGAACGGCGGCTACTTCATGGACTTTTAATATATATAATATTAAGTCTATGATTATTCACGTTTAATTATTTATAATTCTCGTTTAACTACCCGTCTACCAAGTCTTTGAAGGCATCGCGCTAGCACCGCAAAAAATTTGCATACTGACTTGCGAGAAAAAACTGAGGGGTGCTTGCGACACTTCAATAGTTATCTTTGGTTGGCCCTTTAGGGGCGGAAGTAATAGCACCGGTGGGTCGAAATTTTCCGAGGCAAACTTGGACAGGGCTTCCAGACGCCCCGTGGTATAAGTCGGCCGACGAACGCACCCGCCGGCTCGCTTAACGCGACTTCCTATCATGTAAGCTCTTTACGATGAAGCCTGCCCCGATCAAACATACAAACGAAAGCGAAATTGAGCTTATTCGCAGTGAAATTGCGTCTGGCGCAGAAAGAATCGTTCGCCAAGAGCAAACAATCGCAACAATGCTGGCGTCGGGACTATCGACAGAGAGACCCCTCGAAGTGTTGGCGAAACTCAAAGCTTTGCAAGCCGTCAGACACGCACGTCTTGTCACTCTAATGTCCCGAGAGATGTGGCTGTCAAGGGCATGATTTGGATCGGTTGGTATCAATCCCTACGGCGCCATCGAGTATTCGCAATCCCTCGTCATTAAACGTTCTTCTTACGGTCGCGCATTCGCTCGACGGGCCAAATCATCCCGCCCCGAATAATCCCCAGCATACGGACGCGATGGCGGCACCCATGATGTCAAACGCATCGGTGACCCAAGGCTGTTCTGGCCGCGGCAGCGCACTCGCGCAACTTGCAAGGGACAATGTTCACACGCTGCGCTACTCGTCTTCGTCCGGATCGCGATATTCCTTGGGCAAATGATGCGCGATTCCCTTATGGCAATCGATACAGGATTGTCCAGCGTCCTTGGCCGCCATGTGCTTTTTGTAGACGGTCTGTTTCTGGATATCGCCGCTCATGGCATCGAAGCTGTGGCAGTTGCGGCATTCCTGTGAATCGACGGATTTCATCCGCGCCCATTCCTTCGTTGCCATGGCCATGCGATGCGACTCGAACTTCTCGGGCGTATCGATGTAACCGGTCAACTTACCCCAAACTTCCTGGCTCGCCTGAATCTTGCGGATTATCTTCGGTACCCATGCATGCGGCACGTGGCAGTCGGAGCAGATCGCGCGCACACCGGTGCGGTTGCTGTAATGGATCGTCTGCTTGTATTCCTGGTAAACATTGTCGCGCATCTCGTGACAACCGATGCAGAATTCCAGCTGGTTGGTCGCCTCCATGCCGGTATTGAAGGCACCCCAGAACACAATGCCGCTGACGAATCCGACGATCAGCAACGTCAGCAGCGAATACTTGACGCTCGGCCTGCGCAGATATCTCCACGAGCGCCGAAACATTCCGGGCTTTTGTTTGCTCATGGGCTATGTCCGATCAAGAGTGCGTAACGGGCGAGCGCGTGCGCTACTGGAAGCTCAAGCGATACGCGACAAACAAAGTGTTCACTGAATAGTTCGGTGCCTGTTGGTTCGTTGGCAGCAGACTGGTCGGCGAGAAGCCATACAAATAGGCGTTGTAATAGTAGTCGTTGGATTTGAGCCGCTGATACATATAGCCGGCGATGATGCTAGAGGCGTGATTGAACTGATACGTGCCGGTGAGTTTGAACTGCGTCATCTCGCCGCTGATGTTCGGCGTCGCTCCCTGGTTTCCAATCACGGCCGGGATGTTCTGCACCAGAGTCGTGATGTACTTGGTCTTGCTCAGCGAGTAGTTGAAATCCTCAGCGAATTCAAGCTTCCCGTTTCTGAATCCTTTCTGTTTGCCGTTGACGCCCACGGTGTTGTCGCGATCGGCAAGATCATTGGCCCACAGCGTGCTCAACGGAGCGACCGCATTGCGGCCAGAGGCAGTCAAGAGTTCGCGCGTTCGTTTCTGCCAACTGACATACGCGCCCAGAGATCCGTTTTCCGAGTAGCCATAGTCGGCGTCCAAATTCGCGCTGGATGATGCGCCGCTTTGAACGCCAAGCGTCGAATCAAAATAGTCGTCCTTGGTATGGCGTCCGTTGAGTCCGACGCTGAGCTTGTCGGTCGCCTGCCAGGTGGCGCCGGCTTTAATTAGATCCTGTTTGCGCGAAGCGTCGAAGAATGCCAGATAACCAAAATTCTCGAAGCCTTCGGTGTTGGCCTGCATCGGGTTATAGAACGACGGGTTGACGTCGGCCACGCGCCGTCCGTAGGTGTATCCGGCGCTCGCGTCGATCGTTTCGGTGAGCTTGAGCTTGTACGTTGCGACCAACCGATTTTCCGTATCTTTGGGCACCTGCACGCAAGAAGCATCCGTGTAATAGCCGGTGTTGGTGGTTGAAAGTTCACCCTGCGCATTGTTTGCGAGCGAGTTGTTGCACCAGCGCTCGATATGGTCGTACTCATAACCCAGATGCAGTTTCTGCCGCGCATCGATACGCCAGTCTCCACCCGCATCGAACTGTAGGCGCTTGTTGCTCATCGGGATGTTGACGGCTGTCTCCGGTTCGCCGCCCAGATCGAGAAAAGTATACGTATTCGACGCGGTTCGATTGTCGCGTTCGTTGTACTTGATCCCAGCCGTGAAGTTCAGTGCACTCGAGGCCTGGTGCGTCAATTTCGCATCCGCGTGTTTGAGCACGACCAGACCATTGAGCGAGCCGACCGGCAGAAGGGGCACAGTATTCGGTGTCGTCGTATAGGTTCCCGCGTAGCTGGCGTCCTGCGTGTTGCGTCCATAGGACATGCCACCGGTCAACTTCGTTGCAGGGCTGAAGAAATAACCAGCGGTCAGGTTGAGCTGATGAAACTGGTTGTTCGGCGGCGTACTCATCGTGCTGAGCGGAAACGCGGCGCCGGGAGACGTTCCTGTCGGCGGCGTCGGCGCGTCGCCCGTTCCGCCGGAAACATAGGGATTCGACCACGTCAATCCGGAATTGTCGTCGTGGAACATCGAGCCGTAATAACTGGCACTCGCGAATCCCTGCTTGCCCACCCAGTTCAGGGCGAGCGTGATCGTGTCGTTCTGGTATTGCGTCGGATTCATCAGGATGGCGATTCGCTGTCCACCGTAGTTGAATCCGCCCGCCGAGGAAAGGTTGTAGGCATCGGTGCCCGAGCCGATCAGTTTTGCGCCAGATTGATCCAGGCGTTTGAAGTCGAGTTGAACTGCCCATTCCTTGTTGAAGTGATAGCCGGCATTGAATGCCGTGTTGTCGCGCTGCGTGTAAACGTCTTCATTGTGGAAGGACGCCAGCTGCGTGGCGGTCAGCGATCGCGTACCCTTGCTCGCGCTCGTGATGACGCCCGCGGTCGTCGTCGTCGTTGTATTGATGACGCCGAAGGTCGGCGGCAGCGTGAAAAGATTGCCGCCCATCGATCCCTGGAACGGCGTCTCGTACGAACCGTCGGTGGTGTAGTGGCGCAACTGGTCGAAGTCGACGCCGAAGCTCCACAGGCCCTGGTCTGCGACATTCGCTCCGATGTTGCGCGATGTCGTGCCGAGGTCGATTCCCTTCGCGGCCCAGCGCAGCGTTCCGTCACCTTGTCCATACGCGTCGCCGCCGCGCACGTCGAAGTCTCCAAGAAAATATATGCCGGAACTGTTGAGGCCGTTGTATTCGCCGAATTTCGGTGAATCGGTCGGCACATTCAGCGCGCCGATCTCCACGTAATTGGTCGGATAGATCAGCGCCTTGACGTCATCGCTGGCGGGTTCATCTGCCCGCGATGCGAGCGGCGCGGCGGCGCACGCCAGAAGCAACACCGTTCTAATTGCCAGCGTGATTGAATTGACGACGAATTTATTTGTGTCCGTTTTCACGGCGACCCCCAAAATTAAGTCGCAAATTAGTGATGCAGGAATGCACCGGCGGGAGAGTTCGACCCATGGATCATGACGTGGCAGTTCATGCACGCGCGTCCAACGGCATTGGAATTCGGATTGCCGCCGGGCACTGCGCCATGGCCTTGCAGTCCGGCTACCGCCGTGCCGTAAGGCGCTTGACTGTTGTGCGGACCGTCATGGCACTCGTCGCACAAAAACGGCGGGCGCGATTTCAGAAGCGGCGCAATGTTCGATCCGTGCGGCGTGTGGCAGTTGGTGCAGTCTTCATTGACCGGCTGGTGCTCCCACAGGAACGGCCCGCGCTTTTCCGCGTGGCACGTCAGGCATGTCTCGACGACCGTGTTCTTCACCAGCAGTTTGGGACCGGCCGAACCGTGAGGATTGTGGCAATCCGAGCACGCCATCTTGCCGACATCGAGCGGATGCGCGGAGATCTGCTTGATCTGGGCGCGCTGTTCCTTGTGGCAACCAAAACAGACGGGCGGTTGCAGCAGCTTGACCAGCATGGGATCCGTCGCGCTATGGACGGTATGACAATTGGCGCAGACCACATCGTTGGTTTGATGCTGACTGCCTGGCCAATGCATGCGCAGCCCAGCCTTGTGGCAGGTCAAGCATGTTTCCGATTGCGTCTGAGGATCGCTCACCGCGTATCCCGCAGTGGAATGTTTCGAGCCGTAGATGACATCCGGTGCAGGTCGCTTGGATCCGTCGCCGCCGCCGGCGTTGCCGGCCAGATGTTTCGCGCTCTCTCCGTGACAGGATTGGCAACTCGGTGTTCGGCCGTCGCCAGTGACACCGTGAGGCGTCTGGTATATCGCGAGAATCGGTTTACTCTCCGATTCGTCGTGACATTTTGTACAGACGGCGTCCTGGCCAAGTCGTCGTTGCGACACGCCGTCAGGATCTGCGGCGTGCGCCGCGGTCGTCACGGCGATCCCGAACAACGCACACATCAGTGCCGCAATCCGCAGGTGCTTCATACGATCCTCGATTGCCAATTACGGGCTTGACCATCCTTCACACCACGCTCCCCGTAGCGAACACGCCCCGGAGCACCTTGCCTCAGAGCGATAGAATCCAGTCCACGAGATTCTTGATTTGGGCCATATCCTTCGGCGGTGAGGTCTGCACGATCTTGTGTGCTTCTTCATGACCGTCGGGAAACTTTGCCTTTTCCCCCGACGTAATGTGTTCGATGAGACGTGCTTCGGCGTTTTCTTTGCCCTTGAATTTTTCGGCGACCTTCTTGTAGGCCGGACCGCCCTTGTCCTTGTCCACCGCGTGGCATTTGAAGCAATTGTTCTGGCGCGCCAATGCCTTGGCGCCTTCAACATCGACATCGGCCATGGCCGTAGCGGCGAATGAAAGTCCAACGCTCAAAATCGCCAACGCGATTTTCTTAGGTGGAGGGGAGAGCCGGCGCATGTCAAATTCTCCTTCGATAAAATTCGAGAAGCCTGGAGGCACGAACGTCTGCTTAGCGCCTCACGGAATCGGACTCTGTCCGGCCCGAACGTCCGCGATATTGACCTAGATCAATATCGCGCAAGATTTTCGCGCCCCGTTCGCCTGCCGACTCTCGTCAATGACTGTAATAAGAACGAGAGCGCTGTGTATGTACGCTGCCGCACAGAACTGCATGGAACGCACGATTGATTTTTTCAATAAGGATCTGCGAACCCGAGTGTCAGGGCGGATGATCAACCCGTCGTGCAGATGAAGCCGCCGCTGCGGAAAAGGCGCGTCAGGAACAGCGCCCGCGGCATGGCATAAAGCGGTTTGCCGTACTGCGGAATTGGCTTATCACTAAGCCAAATCTAACCTAATTCATGTGGTCAGGGAGGTGGTGTATTTTAGCGGACGCTAAGTTAGATTTTTCATGGACTTCTGAACTGACGCTCAGAAATCGGCGCCGTCGATGAAGATGAAATCGGAAGGCGTTGGAACACAATCGAAAGTCAGCGGGATTTGTGGGCCTGTTTGCACGACCTCGAAATCGGTCACGGCAACGCCGAACAGCAAATGCGATCCGCCCTGATCGTTCGGGTCCATACCGAATTCCGACCATTTGTGCGTCGTGAAGGTATCCAGCTCGGCTGACAACGGAACCGAGCCACCGTCCGACAAAACCATTCCGTACTTTTGAAGCGTGCGCAAAATTACTTTGGCCGCGGCCGACGCCTTGGTTCCGCCATCGGAAAAATTTCCTGCGACGAATGCGTTGATGTCAAAGCTTTGCTTCAACCGCAACCTCGAACCATAGGGCACGGCGTTGACATTCGTATCGCTCGCGCCGTGTTCGCCGGTACCGGAGGTTGCGTGGTTCGCCGGGTGAACATACGCGGCCTTCTTCATGCGCGAGTTCGGCAGGATGAAACGAATGGCATGTCCTAAATCGCCGTTTGCTCCCGCTGCAAACATGTCGTCGGCACTGATCAACAACGGCGCAACGGGAAAACCGGCCGCATCCACACTTGTGCACTGCTCGCCGCGGCCTTGTCGAGGATAAATCTTGGACAGGTCCCAGGTCAGCGCACATCGCGCCTCAACTTTGTTTCCGCTCACGCTCGTATTGCCGGATTCGTAAAGTGCGTTCCCCTGCACGATCAGCATGTGACAGTCATTGTTTGCATTGTCGGGGCAGCTATAGCTTGGCGGATCGGTGCCTTCGATACCGCCACCCGAAGGCAAAGGTATCGGCACCGGCTTTGCGGCTTGCAATGGATTATGAAAATCTCCGCAATCCGGGTAGAAATAATCACTGGGATCATTGCCGATCGGCATGACCGGCGTGGTCGTGATCCCGTTGGCGGCGTGCAGGACGTAGAACGAAAAGTCGAGTTGAAGACTCGTCGCGCCGGTACCCCAGCCACCGAGCGACGACAGATGATTGATCATGTTGTCGGAGTTTGTATGCTTGAGCGCAGGAGCGCTCACGTCCTGGTTCCACACCGCGCCCGGAGGAAACCGCGGAAGCGTGTCGGCGAAACTCATGCCGCTTACCAAAAACAGCGCTACCGGAACAATTCGCATGGCTGGATTTATCCTATCGACGACGCCGCATTGTAGTTCGTACGCACGTCGGTAAGCGTCATCTGCATCACACTCTTTCGTTACCTCACCAAACCAGATCTGCCGGCACATCGTCTTCCGGCGGCGCATTTGGATCGCACAGCAACACCAGCGATTCGGCCTGAATGGCCTGGGCTTTCAGTCCGGTATCGCGATCGACGAGCAGGTAACGCCCGGCCAGTTGCACGACGGCCAGCTCGCCGGCGTTGACTTTCGCCAGCTGATCGTGAGTGCAGTAGACGCGGCGAATCTTGTTGCCGTGCGGAAAATGGCGCGGCACATCGGCATCGTTGTTGTTGACCGACTTTCCGTTCAGCAATTCCGTGAGCTTGGCCTTGCGCTCTTTTTTTTCGCGCGCCACGCGCTCGGTTTCACGCTGGGCATTTTCGCGTTCGTCGCGCTCGATTTTCGCGCGGATCGCGTACGCGCGCGCGAGGTCGAGCTCGTCGTTTCGCTGTTGAGCCGTCGGCGGTCGCGGATTCTGCGGACGCGGTCTGTGCGTTTGCTGCGGACGCGGCGAATTTTTCGGCCGCTCGAATGTCGGCGCGGGTTTCGCTTCGTCCTTAAGTTTTTTGACCAGGCCGCTTTTCAAGAGCTGGTCGCGCAACGATTCCGTCATATTTCTTTCTCAGTAATGCGGCGGCGGCGGTTCGTCTCGAACGTCGTCGGCCAGTCCGATGCGCACCTGCGCCAGTTCGCTGCGCATCCGCTCGTAGGCGTTTTTCAATTGCGATATGACGCGATCCTGCGACGCGACGGTGGAATCCAGCGTTTGCGCAGTCTGTTCCAGAAACGCGAAACGCACTTCGAGTTCGGTCAGTCGTTGTTCCAGGCTGGCAGTCATGATCTATAGCCGTCCGTCGGACTCGTGCGCCGGCAGCACGTATTTTACGTCGTAAATGACTGCGTTGGATCTGGCGAAACGGCGCACACCCGCTGCGTCGAGTTCGCGGAACTCGCGATGCGCGACGGCAAGAATGACGACATCGTAAATGCCGGCGTCGGGATTTTCGATCGGACGCACGCCGCACTCGCGTTCGCATTCTTCCTTGTCGGCGTGCGGATCGTAAATATCGATGTCGGCATGGCAAGCGCGCAGTTCGTCGACGATTTCGCGCACACGCGTGTTGCGCAAATCGGGACAATCTTCCTTGAACGTCACGCCCAGAATAAGAATTTTCGCGCCGACGACATTGATCTGTTTCAGCGCCATCAAACGCAATACCTGCGCGCAGACGTGCGCACTCATGCCTTCGTTGATGCGCCGCGCTGCGCTGATCAGTTCGGGATAGTGACGAACTTCCTGCGCCTTGTGGATGAGGTAATACGGATCGACGCCGATGCAGTGACCACCGACGAGTCCCGGCGAGAACTTCAGGAAATTCCATTTCGTCGCCGCGGCGGCAAGCACTTGTTCGGTGTCGATGCCGAGGCGCGAAAAAATCAACGCCAGCTCATTCATCAGCGCGATGTTGACGTCGCGCTGCGTATTTTCGATGGCCTTGGCGGCTTCGGCGACGCGAATGCTCGGCGCGCGATGCGTGCCGGCTTTGACGACGCGTCGGTATAGTGCATCGACGAACTCGGCGGCTTGCGGCGTCGAACCGGAGGTGACTTTCACGATGTCCGACAGCCGGCGTTTCCTGTCGCCCGGATTGATACGCTCGGGGCTGTAGCCGACGAAAAAATCGATATTGCAGCGCAAGCCCGATGCGCGCTCGAGCGCAGGAACGCACACTTCTTCGGTCGCGCCGGGGTACACGGTCGATTCGTAAATCACGACCGCTCCGCGCGACATCGAACGGCCGATCGCTTCGCTCGCCGCCACCAGCGGCGAAAGGTCAGGCCATTTGTGCGGCGTGACCGGCGTCGGCACGGCGACGATGTATACATTGCAACGTTGCAGCGACGCGCCGTCGGCACTGAACGACAGTTTCGTCGCCGCGCGCAGTTCGTCGGCGTCGGTTTCGCCGGTCGCGTCCCTGCCCTTGTTCAGATCGGCGATGCGGGTTGCGTTGAGATCGAATCCCAGTGTTTCGAATTCTCGGCCGAGCGCCACGGCCAACGGCAAACCAACGTAGCCTAGACCGACGACAGCAATTCGCGCATCGGCAAGTGTCAGCGAAAAACTCACGTCGATTGACTCGCGGCGGCCACGCTGCGCCCGCGCGCGATTCCGTAGTAGGCGATGCCGGCCGATTCGACCGCGACGGGTTCGTAAATATTTCGGCCGTCGAAAATCACCGGGGTTCGCAACGTGTCGCGAATGCGCGTGAAATCCGGACTCCAGAACGCCTTCCATTCGGTGACGATGACCAGTGCGTCGGCACCCTCGATGGCCGCGTACGCTTCGTCGCACAACTGCAGATCGGCGCGATCGGCGTAAATGCGTTTTGCCTCAGGATTGGCTTCCGGATCGAACGCCCGTACGCGCGCACCGGCTTGCCATAATTGGTCGAGCAAACGTCGGCTCGGTGCTTCGCGCATGTCGTCGGTGTTCGGCTTGAATGCCAAGCCCCACAGCGCGATGGTTTTTCCGGCGAGTGCGCCGTCGAAATGGCGTGCGATTAGCTCGAACAGTTTTTCCTTTTGCGACTGGTTGACGGCTTCCACCGCCTGCAGCAAACGCGCCTCATAGCTGTGGCTGCGTGCAGTGCGTTCGAGTGCCTGCACGTCTTTCGGGAAACACGAACCGCCATAACCTGCGCCCGGATAGATAAACGAATAGCCGATGCGCGGATCCGAGCCGATGCCGTGCCGCACGAGTTCGATATCCGCGCCGACGCGCTCGGCGATATTCGCAATTTCGTTCATGAAACTGATCTTCGTCGCGAGCATCGCGTTGGCGGCGTATTTCGTCAGCTCGGCTGAGCGTACATCCATCAGGACGATGCGTTCGTGATTGCGATTGAACGGCGCGTACAAGGTTTTCAATGTCTCGATCGCGCGCGGACTGCTCGAACCGATGACGATGCGATCCGGCCGCATGCAGTCCTTGACGGCATCGCCTTCTTTCAGGAACTCAGGATTCGATACCACATCGACATGAATTTCCTTGGCGCGGGCAGCCAGTTCGGCGGCGATCGTTTCGCGCACGCGATCGGCGGTGCCGACCGGAACGGTGGACTTGTTGACGACGATGCCATCGCGCTCGATGTGCTTGCCGATGGTTCGGGCGACCATCAGAACATATTTGAGATCCGCGCTGCCGTCTTCATCGGGTGGTGTGCCGACCGCGATGAAGATCATCTGCGCGTGCGCAATGGCGGACGGTGCATCCGTGGTGAAGCTGAGACGTTTTGATGCGTAATTGCTTTCGACCAGCTCGGCCAATCCCGGCTCGAAAATCGGCATCTGGCCGTTCTTCAGACCGGCGATTTTTTCCGCATCGACATCGACGCACATGACGTCGTTGCCGACTTCGGCCAAACAAGTCCCCGTGACCAGGCCCACGTAGCCGGTGCCAAAAATCGTGATGCGCATTCGAAAGAAACCGTTCCCCGCGGCGACGCGGCTTGTGCGAATCGTGCATTGTAGTGACGGGCGCGCGCCGCGGCCACTTCACGTTTCGAAAAATAAAAAAAAGGCGCGGATCGCTCCGCGCCTTCCTTTAACTTAACGCCTGCCGATCTTAGTGCTGATCGGGCTTCGGCGGAACGATGACCGGCTTGCCCGCAGCGGCGGGCGGAGCGGCTTTCGGCTCTTCGATGGCGAGCAACTTGACGTCGAAAACCAACGTCGCGTTCGGACCGATCGCGTTCGGACCACGATCCTTATAAGCCAGGTTCGCCGGAACGAAGAACTTGTACTCGGAACCGACCGGCATCAACTGCATGCCTTCCGTCCAGCCCGGGATCACGCCGTTGAGCGGGAACGTTGCCGGACCCGGCGGATTGTGATCGGCCGTGGCATCGAACTTGGTGCCGTCGAGCTTGGTGCCGGTGTATTCGACCTTCACGCTGTCGGTGGCTTTCGGCTTCGGACCGGTACCTTCTTTGACGACTTCGTACTGAAGTCCCGAAGCGGTGGTCTTCACGCCTTTCTTGCTCTTGTTCTTGGCCAGAAAATCGTCGCCTTCCTTCTGGTTCTTTTCGGCGTCTTCCTTGCTCTTGGCTGCCTGTTTGGCCTGTAGCTTCTGCACGAATTCCTGACGCACGGTCAGCGCTTCGCCTTCGGTCATGGTGGTCGGGCTGCCTTTGAGCGTCGTCTGCAGGGCCTGCACCATCACGTTCAGATCGATGTCGTCTTTGATCGTGTTCAGGCCGCGCGCCACGTCCATACCGACCATGTAGCTGTATTCGGCTTTCTTGTCGCCTTTGAACTTGGCGTCGATGGCCGCCGTATCGGCCACTGCCGGTTTGGCTGCCGCGCCGGGTGCCGTCATCGCGGGATTGGCTGCGGGTTTCGGATCAGCCGCGCTCGCCACTCCGGCGCCGGCAAGCGCTGTTGCGATGGCCATGGTGGTCAACGTCTTTCGCAAAAACTTGCTCATGTATTCTCCTGGATTCAATGAAAGTAGCCGGCCATGCGGCTTGCGGGAATCGTCTTCCCGCATAAGGACGTGCGATGGGCCGCGTATTGTGCGATCCCGCAGCGCCGAAGGCAAACCGGATCGCGACTGTGACTGATGTATAGCCCTAAAGGTTCCCTTTATTGAGCCGCAGCGTTCAGTTTCATCGCAGATCCGCAAATTTGTGCGCTGCCCCAGCCGTTCGATCGCGAGACTTGATACTCGCAATGTCGTTTAGATTCCGCTCGCAACTCTCTGTATACACGGGAAGTTTCTCGTGACGCGTATGCCTTGAATGTACCCGAGACAATTTATTCTTGCGTCGCGCTTGACAGACCCGAAGTAGGTGTTATACTTAGATACAACACTAGAACGACAGTTCACCCACGAGGCGCACCATGAACATGACATCGATTCTTACCCGCGCAGTCCTTTTGTCGGTTTTCGGCGTCGGCGTTTCCTTCGCCATGGTCAATCGCATCGGGCATGTGAACGCCGCGACGCCGGCGCCGCAACGTGAAACGGCGACTGCCGCGAACGTTGAAGGAAAAATCGCGATCGTCGAGCTGCCCACGATCGATGTCCGGCCGTCGGCGGAAGATCTCGCCGAAGCGGCACGCGAACCGGTGGCCCGGGAGATCGTGTCGGCACGTTCCGTTCCCGTCGTCGATCGTCCGCAAACGATGCACATCGTCGCGCCGACATTGCCGAGCCTGGGACTGGACATGCCCTACTACTCGTTCGGCAAAGCGCTGCCGCGCGTGAGCAAGGAATAACGCATGAGCATTACGTGGAATGACAATGCGCCGATCTATCGCCAACTTCGCGATCGCGTCGTGGCGATGATTCTCGACGGCGTCCTCAAACAGGGCGACGCCTTGCCTTCGGTACGACAGGTGGCGGGCGATTTCCAGCTCAATCCGATCACCGTCTCCAAGGCGTATCAGGAGCTGGTCGACGAACAACTCGTGGAAAAACGCAGGGGATTGGGAATGTACGTAAGCGATGGGGCACGCGATGCGTTGATGCGTTCGGAACGCGAGCGATTTCTGACCGAGGAATGGCCGATGCTTTACGCGCGTTTGAAACGAATGAATCTGGATCTGCAGACCTTGCTCGAAAAAGCCGACGCCGCCGGGAGCAAATCATGAGCGACGCCATCGTCACCGCGCGCGGATTGAGCAAGCGTTACGGCACGACTGTTGCGCTCGACAACGTCGATCTGAATATTCAGGCCGGACGTATCGTTGGCCTGGTCGGCCCCAATGGCGCCGGGAAAACGACGGCGCTCAAAGCGATCCTGGGCCTGGCCGAATTCGACGGCGAAATGAATGTACTCGGGCTCGATCCGCGCAAACATCGCAATGAATTGATGCAACAGGTCTGCTTCATCGCCGACGTCGCCGTGTTGCCGCGCTGGATAACGGTGGAAGAAGTCGTCGATTTCGTCGGCGGCGTCCATCCGCGTTTTTCGCGCGAAAAATGCCTGGCGTTTCTGGCCAAGACGAAAATGAAAAACACGCAGCGCGTACGCGAACTGTCGAAAGGCATGATCGTGCAGTTGCACTTGGCGCTGGTGATGGCGATCGACGCC
Organism: Rudaea sp.; assembly: GCA_040002515.1. Classification (GTDB taxonomy): domain Bacteria; phylum Pseudomonadota; class Gammaproteobacteria; order Xanthomonadales; family Rhodanobacteraceae; genus Rudaea. The sequence goes on from JBDUEI010000088.1 coordinate 39,852, forward strand.
AAACTGCTCGTGCTCGACGAACCCACGCTCGGACTCGACATTCTGTATCGCAAAGAGTTTTATCAAAGCCTGCTCAACGATTATTTCGACGAGCAGAAAACCATCATCGTGACCACGCATCAGATCGAGGAAATCGAGCACATCCTGACCGATCTGCTGTTCATCCGCGACGGCAAGATCGTGCTGGACGCGACGATGGATCAGATCAGCGATCGTTTCGCCGAAGTGATGGTAAATCCCGACAAGAACGAAGTGGCGCGCGCGCTCAAGCCGATTTACGAACGGCAGATTTTCGGCAAATCGATTTTCCTGTTCGACGGCATCGATCACGCGCGCCTGGCCGAACTCGGCGAATTGCATAAACCCAGCGTCGCCGATTTATTCGTCGCTACGATGAAAGGAACCTACGCATGAGCACCGCCAACCCGATCAATACATTCAGCTGGCTCGTCAAGCGCGAATACTGGGAATACCGCGGCAGTTTTTTCTGGGCGCCGCTGATTACCGGAATGGTGATGATCGCGATCAGCCTGATGGTGCTGATCACGGCGGAAGTCACGGCGCATCAGCACGGCATCAGCATCAACGGGTTCGATCTCAGCAAGATCACGCAATCGATGACGCCGGAGCAAATCGAAACGCTGCGCTCGGCGCTCGACGTCAGCCTGCTCGGCATGTGCTTTCCGATCGGAATCGTCCTGTTTTTCGTGCTGTTCTTCTACGGTATCGGCACGCTGTATAACGATCGCGCCGATCGCAGCGTCCTGTTCTGGAAATCGCTGCCGTTCTCCGACACGGAAACGGTGTTGGCGAAAGTGGCGGCTGCCGCGATTCTGGCGCCGGTGCTTGCCGTGGCCGGAATGATCGTGCTGCAACTCGGTTTCCTGGTTTTGCTGACCGGGTACGCGATGTTCCACGGTGTGAATGCACTGCCGTTGATCTGGTCGCCGACGCATCTGGTCTCGTTGTGGGTGCGATTGATTCTATGCATTCCGATCAACGCACTGTGGGCATTGCCGAGCATCGGCTGGCTGTTCATGTGCTCGAGCTTCGCGCGGTCGAAACCGTTCTTGTGGGCCGTGATGGTGCCCGTGCTTTCCGGCGTGATCGTGTCATGGTTCAGTTTGATGCAGGCGTTTTCCCTGCAGAGCGTCTGGTATTGGAAACATATCGTCGGACGCGCATTGCTGAGTCTCGTGCCCGGAAGCTGGATGACGATGGACTTGAGCACCGGCAGCCTAACGCAAATGGGCAACAATCCGTCCGAGATCAGCCAGAACATCCTGTCGATGAGCGCACTCGGCCATCAGCTGCTCTCACCTGACCTATGGATCGGCGCGGCCGTCGGCGCGGGCATGATCGCGGCGGCAATTTACTTCCGCAAGAAACGCGTCGAAGCGTTCGCCTAACTCACAGACGAAAAAAAACCCCGGGATCGCGAGATCCCGGGGTTTTTACTTTTTTCGTCTATCGGATCGTGTCGGATACCACGCGGAATCCGTTGCTGCCCTGCTTCTGCAATCCGGATTGGCCGAGGCTCAATTCGCCATCGAGCCAAAAGCGCAAATACTTGCCATTGGCCAGCCGCACCACGACCGCCGTGGACTTCGCGGTGTAGATCACATCGCCCGAACGCAAATCTTCCGGATGGATGGTTTCGGAAACCGCCTTGCCATCCGCATACTGCTGTTCGAGCTGTTTGCGCTCCGCTGAATCCGGCGCCGGCACGTTGCTGACGAAACGACCCGTCGCGGTCTTCGTGCGCAGAACAGGCGCGGCGTTTTCGCGAATCGGTTCGGAAACTTTGTAGTGATTGTCCGAAACCGGCAACAGTTCGACGCGATCCAGATTGAGGTCGCCCTCCAGCCAGAACAATTGCGTGCGCGCGCCGGCGCGACGGATCACGCCGCGGATCGGTTCGTCGATGAATAACTGATCGTCTTTCTGCAATTGCGCAACGCGAATCGTGCCTTCGGCCGCATGGCCAGCGTTGAGATTCTGTTCCATGCGTTGCCGGATCGTCGCAAGCTTGTTCGCCGCGTCTTTTTCCGCCTGGGCTTTCGCGGCTGCGGCTTTGGTCGCTTCCGCGCGTGCGGCTTCCGCTTTGGCCGCTTCGGCGCGAGCCGCTTCGGCTTTCTGTGCTTCGATGCGTGCCATCTCGGCGCGATCGGCCGCATCTTTCGCAGCTTGCGCGCGCTGCGCTTCGGCGCGCTCGGATTCCACTCGCGCCGCTTCCAGACGTGCGGCTTCCGCCCGCGCCGCATCGGCACGCGACGTGTCCGCTTTCGCCGCTGCCGCCTTCGCCTCGGCGGCGGAATTATCGGTTTTCGCAGCCGCCGCCGGCGTCTTGCCATCGTCCACGCGAACCAGAACGTTTTCGAAAAATCCTTCCTTCATCTGAACATCGATGTTCGACGCACCGGCCCGCAGTTTCGTGGCGACTTTCGATTGCCAGTAATCCGGCGCCGTCACAACCAGGCGTTTGCCCTGCGACGCAGCCTGCCGCGCGATATCCGCCAAACGCGCATCCCCTGCGCCGGACAAGAAATCCTTGCCGTTGACATCAACCTGTTGCGCAACGGCGGCCGATGAAAACAGCGCCGCCGCGAAAAGTATACGTTTAAACATTTGCATCTCCGAACGCCCCTGTTGCTACTCGCTGAAAAAAACCGCACGACTCAAACGAACCAGTTTGCCCGCAATCGCATCGAACACATGTGCCTTTTGGCATGGCGCGGCACATCGGACCGGTCAACGACGGTTTCCCTGACTAACCACCCGCCGATCCGCCGTGAACGCCGCCTTTAGTCAACGCCATGGGATCGAGAAGCTGCTTGAGCTGCGCTCTCGGAAGCCCCGTCGTTTCCAGCGCGACATCGAGGATCGGCCGGCCTTCCTTGTAAGCTTTCTTCGCGGTTGCCGCGCCCTTTTCGTAACCAATCACCGGATTCAGCGCGGTGACGAGAATCGGATTTTTGTCGAGCGCCTGCTTGATGCGGTCCTGACGCACGGTGAATCCCGCGATCGCCGCGTCGGCCAGTGCGCGCGATGCGTTGGCGAGAATTTCGATGCTCTGCAAAAGATTCAGCGCGATCACCGGCAACATCACATTGAGCTGAAAGTTTCCGCTCTGCCCGGCGATCGTGATCGTCGTATCGTTGCCGATCACCTGCGCGCAAACCATCGCCATCGCTTCGGGAATCACCGGATTCACCTTGCCCGGCATGATCGACGAACCCGGCTGTAGCGCCGGCAATTCGATTTCGCCCAGACCCGCCAGCGGACCGGAATTCATCCAGCGCAGATCGTTCGAAATCTTCATCAGCGAACACGCGAGCGTTTTCAACTGACCGGACAATTCGACGGCCGAATCCTGCGAGGACATGCCCTCGAAAAAATTCTCGGCCGACTCGAATTTCACGCCCGTCGCCTTACGCAACTCGGCGCAGATTTTCGGACCCAGTTTCGCGTCCGCATTAATTCCCGTTCCCACGGCCGTGCCGCCCTGCGGCAACTTTCGCACGCGTTTCAACGCATCGTTCAATCGGTCGATATTCGACGCGATCTGCGCCGACCATCCGCCGAGTTCCTGGCCGAACGTCACCGGCATCGCGTCCATCAGATGCGTACGACCGGTCTTCGGAACGTTTTTGAGCTGGCGAGATTTCTTGTCGAGCGTCGATTTCAAATGCATCAGCGCCGGCAACAATTGCTCAGACACGCTGAGTGCCGCGCTAACGTGGATCGCCGTGGGAATCACGTCGTTCGACGATTGACCGTTGTTCACGTCGTCGTTCGGATGAACTTTCGTTCCGCCCAGCGTCGTGACGTGCGCGATGACCTCGTTCGCATTCATGTTCGACGACGTGCCCGAACCGGTCTGGAAAACGTCGATCGGAAATTGTTTATCGAACTCGCCGGCGGCGACGCGTTCGGCGGTTTTGCGGATCGCCTTGGCCTTCTTTGCACTGAGATGGCCGAGATCGGCATTGGCTTGCGCGGCGGCCCATTTGATCAAACCCAGCGCGCGGATGAACTGGCGCGGCATGGTCAAACCCGAGATCGGGAAATTGTCGACGGCGCGCTGCGTCTGCGCGCCATACAGCGCGTCGGACGGCACTTTCAATTCGCCCATGCTATCGCGCTCGATGCGGAAATCGGCCATGCGTAACTCCGTGAAAATCAGAAATCGGGAAAGCCCCACCCGGTCCGTAATTATAGCCGCGCGGTGTATGATTCGCTTGTTACCAGAGACTTTTTCGATGCCGCATACCGAACTGACCGCCCTGTCTCCGCTGGACGGCCGTTACGCTGCGAAAGTCGAGCCTTTGCGCCCGATTTTCAGCGAATACGGACTGATGCGCGCACGCGTTCTGGTCGAAGTGCGCTGGCTGCTCGCGCTCGGCGATGAGAAAGCGATTCCCGAAGTCGCGCCGTTCTCGGCTGCGCCGCGCAAGATTCTTGAGACGTTGGCGAGCGGCTTTTCGTTGCAGGATGCCGAACGCATCAAAGCCATCGAGACGACAACGAATCACGACGTCAAGGCCGTCGAGTATTTCATCAAGGAACGTTTCGGCGACGATGCCGAACTGGCGAAGGCGAAAGAGTTCGTCCATTTCGCCTGCACGTCGGAAGACATTAATAATCTTTCATACGCATTGATGCTTCGCGATGCACGCGAAACGGTTTTTTTGCCGACGCTTGATCGTGTCATCGCCGCATTGAAATCGATGGCCCGTTCGCTCGCCGATATGTCGATGCTCGCGCGCACGCATGGACAAACCGCATCACCGACGACGTTGGGTAAGGAAATCGCCAACGTCGTGGCGAGACTCAATCGTCAGCGCGAGCAAATTGCAAAAGTTGAATTGCTAGGCAAGATCAACGGCGCGGTCGGAAATTACAACGCGCATGTCGTCGCGTATCCGGATGTCGATTGGACATCGCTGAGCAAACGTTTCGTCGAATCGCTCGGCCTGACCTGGAACGAATTCACGACGCAAATCGAACCACACGATTGCATCGCCGAACTGTGCGATGCGATGCGTCGCGCCAACACGATCCTGATCGACCTGTGCCGCGATATCTGGGGCTATATTTCCGTCGGCTATTTTCGCCAGCAATTGAAAGCCGGTGAAGTCGGCTCGTCGACGATGCCGCACAAAGTAAACCCGATCGATTTCGAAAATGCCGAAGGCAATCTCGGACTGGCCAACGTGTTGCTTGCGCATTTCGCCGAAAAGCTGCCGATCTCGCGCTGGCAGCGCGACCTCACCGATTCGACCGTTCTACGCGCCGTCGGCACGGCATTCGGTCACGCGCAAATCGCGTTCGAATCGCTGTTGCGCGGTTTGTCGAAGCTGACGCCCGATGCCGCAAAACTGGCCGCCGATCTCGATGCGAACTGGGAAGTGCTCGCCGAAGCCGTGCAGACCGTGATGCGTCGCTACGGGCTTCCCGAACCGTACGAACAACTCAAATCGCTCACGCGCGGACAAGGCATCACGCGGCAATCGCTGCACGCATTCATCAGCGGGCTGGCTTTGCCGAGCGTTGCCAAACAACGCCTGCTCGCGCTGACGCCGGCCACGTACACCGGCCTCGCCTCTCAACTCGTGGGCGATCTCTGATCGATGGCGGCGTGGCCGATCGAAGTCCGCGCGCGCGCCAGGCAATTTCTCGGCATGTCGCCCGCGCAATTTCTGCGCGGCTACTGGCAGAAACGCCCTCTCCTCATCCGAGGCGCATTCGCCAATCCCGAATGGATCGCACCGAACGATCTGGCCGGGCTCGCGTGTGAAGAACTCGCGCTGTCCCGCCTCGTTCAACGCGATCCAGAACGCGATCGATGGACTCTCCACAGCGGTCCGTTTTCCGACCGCGATTTCGCAAAGCTCGGCAACAAAAACTGGACTCTGCTCGTTCAAGACGTCGACAAATGGGATATGGATGTCGCGAGCATTCTCGATGCATTCGCCTTCGTCCCGTCCTGGCGCATCGACGATGTGATGGTCAGCTATGCCGAAGACGGCGGGGGCGTCGGCGCGCATGTCGATCAATACGATGTGTTCCTCATCCAGGGCATCGGGCGGCGCCGTTGGCGCATCGACACGCGCATCAATCCCAATCAGGAATTCCGAGAAGATGTCGAACTCAAACTTCTGAAACAGTTCGATCCGTCACACGACTGGACGCTCGAACCAGGCGACGCGCTTTATCTTCCGCCCGGCATCGCGCATGAAGGCACGGCAATCGGCGAATGCATGACGTATTCGATCGGCATGCGCGCGCCATCGCGAGCGGAACTGACCCTCGATTTCGCCGAATTTCTCACCGAACCCTTGCGCGACGACGAACGTTACGCCGACGCCGATTTGACGCTCACCGGCGATTCGCACGAAATCTCCCGCGCCGCATTGAACCGAGTACGCGCGGCGATGCCGGCGTTCGCTCCCATCGACGACGATACATTGACGATGTGGTTCGGCGCGTTCATCACCCGATATCGATCGGCGCATGAAGCCGTACCAAATACGAAGCCGATCAGCGCGGCAGGGCTAGCGACGAAATTGGCAACGTATTCGGTGTCGCGAAATCCCTGGAGCCGCATGGCGTGGGCGCGTTCCGGAAAGACAGCACGGCTGTTCGTCGCCGGCGACAGTTTCCCCGCGTCGACCATTGTCGCCAGACTTGTCGCAGGATCGCGCGAAATCGACGGCAAGACCCTGCTGAAACATAGTCGCTCGATCCCGTTGTTCGCCGATCTCGTCAACCGCGGACATTGGACGCTATTTCGATAAAATAGGCAGATGATCCCGACCGACTTCACCATCGATTTCGCCGACTGGTTGAACGACGACGACCGCACCGCATGCACGGCCGTCCGCGAAGCCGTGTTCACGCTCGAACAAAAAGTGCCGCGCGAAGACGAACTCGATCAGCACGATGCGCGTGCGCGTCACGTCGTCGCGCGCGATGCGCAAGGCACGCCGATCGGCACAGGCCGCCTTACGTCCGAGCATGTCATCGGACGAATGGCCGTCGATAAAGCGTGGCGTTCTCGCGGCGTCGGCGCCGCCATGTTGCAGCGATTGATCGAACAGGCGCGCGCGCTCAATTATCCGTCCGTGGAATTGCACGCGCAGGTTCACGCCGTCGCGTTCTACGAAAAATTCGGATTCGTGAAATTCGGCGACGCGTTCGTCGAATGCGGCATCCAGCACTTCCATATGCGCCGCGATCTCGCGCCCAACGCGATGCCCGATCGCGCCCCGCCGCCGCCGCGTCCCGAGGTGAAGATCACGCCGATCACCGACCGCGATGGCGCCATCGCGCAGACGCTCGAACTCATC
>JBDUEI010000089.1:0-6695 GCA_040002515.1 Rudaea sp.
GCATGATCACGATGTGGCTCATCGAGCCGGTTCGGTCGCACCCGCGTCCACCATGGCCGATTCGACCACGGCCTGATCGCCCACGCAGTGCAGCGGCGGGCCAGCGCTGATAAACTACGCGCTTTCCCGATTTCACCGGAGTACTTAGATGGGCAGAGGCGACCGCAAGACGCGCAAGGGCAAGATTTCGATCCGCAGTTACGGTAACGCGCGGCCGCACAGCGTGAAGAAAGCCGTGACGGGTGTCGCCGCCAAGAAAGCGGCCCCGAAACCCGCGGTGAAGAAGGCGGCTCCGGCAGTCAAGAAAGCGGCGGCCAAACGCGCCAGCTGAGTCATTATCGACATGATGAAGAACCCCGCCGCGCGCGGGGTTTTTTTGTTCGCGGTTTCAGCGTCGGCGTGCGCCGTTCACGTAAATTGCGCGCACCAGATCTCCGCCGATCCAATAACTCAATTCGGCGGGATGCTCGACATTCCACACCACCACATCCGCCCGGTTGCCCGGCGCGAGCACGCCACGATCGCGCAGGCCCAACGCACGCGCACCGTTGACGGTCGCGCCGCGCAGCGCTTCTTCGGGCGTCATGCGGAACAGCGTGCACGCCATATTCATCGCGTGACGCAATGAGAGCAGCGGCGACGTTCCGGGATTCACATCGCTCGCCACTGCCATCGGCACGTGGTGAGCGCGCAGTAAATCGATGGGCGGCAACTGCTGTTCCCGCAGCACATAAAATGCGGCGGGCAACATCACGGCGACAGTGCCCGCCTTGGCCAGCGCGCGAACTCCATTCTCGTTCGTGTATTCCAGATGATCGGCTGACAGTGCCGAAAACTCCGATGCCAGCGCCGCACCGCTCGCGTCGGTAAGCTGATCGGCGTGCAGCTTGACAGGCAGGCCGAGCGAGCGCGCGCTTTCAAACACGCGGCGAACTTCCGACGCGGAGAACGCGATGTTTTCGCAGAACGCATCGACGGCGTCGGCCCATCCTTCGCGCGCGATCGCCGGCAACATGCGCACGCAGATTTCGTCGACGTAGTCGGACTGGCGGCCCGCAAATTCCGGCGGCAATGCGTGAGCGCCGAGAAACGTGGTTTTTATCGTGATGCCGAGCCGGGCGCCGATGTGCCGCGCGACACGAAGCATTTTCGTTTCATTGACGAGATCCAGACCGTAGCCCGATTTGATTTCGATCGTCGTGACGCCGTCGTCGAGCAGCGCTTGCGCGCGCGGCAACGACTGCGCAAAAAGCGCTTCGTCGGATGCGGCGCGCGTCTTGCTCACCGTCGAAACGATGCCGCCGCCGGCGCGCGCGATTTCCTCGTACGATTTGCCGTTCAGACGCATCTCGAATTCTTCGGCCCGATTGCCGGCAAAGACCAGATGCGTATGGCAATCGACCAATCCGGGCGTGATCCACGCACCGGCCACCGATTCGACATGCGATGCCAGCGCATCGGGCGAATCCGGCAGTGCGGACATGGCGTCGGCAAATCGAAGTTCGCCGTCTTTCCATCCGAGCGCCGCATGTTCGATCGCGCCGTAGGCCGTGCCCGTGTCGCGCATCGTGGCCAGGCGCGCATCGATCAGCAAGGTATCCCACTGTGGCATCGTGTTCCCGTCGGTCGCGGCGCGATCGGCGACGATTATGCCAGTCACGCGCAAATCAGGTCAGGCTGGCATACTGCCGGCGTCATTTTTCGCGAGCTATTCCGATGCGTCACTACTTTGCCGAGAACGTCTGGCTGCCGCATGGCTGGGAACCGAACGTTCGAATCGGCGTCGACGATGGCGGCACGATTGCGCATGTCTACGACGATGTCGCGCGCGACGATGCCGAGCATCTCGGCCGCTTCGTCGTTCCGGCGATGCCGAACTTGCACTCGCATGCCTTCCAGCGCGCGATGGCCGGTCTTGCCGAACGGCAGACCCACGCGGAAGACAGTTTTTGGACATGGCGCGAAACCATGTACGCCTTCGCCGGACGCATCGACCCGGATTCGCTGCGCGCGGTGGCCGCGCAGCTCTACGTCGAAATGCTCAAGGCCGGCTACACGCAAGTGTGCGAGTTTCATTATCTGCATCATCAGCCCAACGCGTCGCCGTACGCGAATCCCGCTGCGATGTCGCTCGCGCTGATCGAGGCCGCGCAGGAAACCGGCATCGGGCTGACGCTTCTGCCCGCGCTTTACATGACCGGCGGATTCGATGGACGTGCGCTGTCGGAGCGGCAGCGGCGGTTCGGCAACAGCGTCGACGGTTATCTCGCCTTGCTTGAACAATTGCGCAAAATGGAAAATTCCACATTGCGTATCGGCATCGCCCTGCATTCGTTGCGCGCGGTGCCGGAAGACGCGATGCGCGCGGTGATCGCGAACAATCCGCTGACCTCACCGCCGATCCACATCCATGTCGCCGAACAGATCGGCGAAGTGCAGGATTGTCTGGCGTTGCGCAACGCGCGGCCCGTGGAATGGCTGCTCGATCACGCGCCCGTCGACGAGCGCTGGTGTCTCGTACATGCGACGCACGTGACGCACGACGAATTGCGCGGCATGGCGCAAACCGGCGCGGTCGCCGGGCTGTGCCCGACCACCGAAGCCAATCTCGGCGATGGTCTGTTTCCACTGAAACCCTTCATGGACATGGGCGGCGCGCTCGGCATCGGTTCGGACAGCCATATTTCCGTGTCGCCCATCGAGGAACTGCGCTGGCTCGAATACGGACAACGGCTGAGCACGCGTCATCGCAATATCGCGGTCTCCGAATCGAGCAACAGCGTCGGCGAAACGTTGTGGAGCGATGCGTTGTTCGGCGGCGCGCGCGCATGCGGCGTACGGATCGGTGCGATCGAAGGCGACAACGCGAAATCGCGCGCGGACTGGCTCGTGATCGATCACGAATCACCGTTGCTCGCCGCGCGCGACGAGGACAGCGTCATGGATTCGTTCCTGTTCGCGGGAAATTCGAATCTGGTGCGTCACGTCATGGCGAACGGAAAATGGGTGGTGCGCGATTTCCATCATCACGATGAAGAACGGATCGCCACGCGTTATCGCGATGTGGCGAAGCGGTTGGCGGAGTCGATCTAGCGGTCGTCAAATGACAGGTGATCGGCGTTCGTTCGATCAAGGCCTGGCGAGCATCGCCCGAACGTTCGAGAAATTTCCGTCGTTCGGCTGGGCGGGGATGCCGAGAATTCGGGCGAGCAGCGGATAGACGTCGACGTTATCGAATGCCGGCACGATCAATCCGCGCTTGAACGCCGGTCCATGCGCGATGAACAGTGCGCGCATGTTCGGATCGTCGTTGTCGTAGCCGTGTTCGCCGTGCGAGATGTGGCGCGTCGGACCATTCAGATAGTCCCGCGTGTTAATCAACCAGCCACCATCGGCAAGGCAAACGTAAGGCGGAATTCGTGCGTTGGTTCCGTAATGAAAGCGCGCCGGAATTTCCGATTTGCGCCAACAGCGCATGTGTTTTTGTGGACGGAGCAGCGCTATTTCTACGGCGTGCTCGCGACCCGGTTTGGCGGCGACGCCGGCGAGTACACCGGTGTTGATCACATCAACGTTTGCGATATCGACGACATCGTCGAGCGTCACGATACGATCTTCTCCCGCCGGGGTCATGCCGTGATCCGATACGATGACGATGTTCGCGGTAACGAACGATCGACGTGTCTTCAGTCCATTGATCAGATGTCCGATCACCGTATCGATGTCGGCCAGTGCGCGCGTCACGTCATCGGAATCCGGCCCGTGATCGTGGCCGGCGTGATCGAGCGATTCCAGATAGAGCGTGATGAAATCGGGGCGCCGGTCACGCGGCAAATCGAGCCAGGACAGAACGCGATCGACGCGCGCATCGAGCGTGACATTGCCATCGAATCCGGACCAGATTTCCGGACGCACGCCGTCGATCGCGACATCCGAGCCCGGCCAGAACATAGTCGCGGCGTGTTTGCCCTGTTTCTCGACGCTGACCCAAAGCGGTTCGCCGCGCCACCAGGCGGGATCGGCGATGGCGGTCTGATCCTTGTAGTTGAACGCTTTTTTCGTCTCGGGATCGACGAAGCGATTGTGGACGATGCCGTGATGATCCGGATAAAGGCCGGTGACGAGCGTGTAGTGATTCGGAAAGGTGAGAGTCGGAAACGACGGGCGCAGAAACGTAGCGCGGACGCCGTCGGCGGCGAGCGCTTGCAGGTGCGGGGTCACGCCGCGCTGAAGATAGTCCGCGCGAAAACCATCGATCGATATGAGAATGAGCGGCGAGTAGGGCGGTGTTACGTCGGCACGCTGCGTCGAACACGCCGAGCCGAGCAGGGCGACGAGAAGAGTGAGCAGTCGAACGGTTTTTTGCATGACGGAAGCGAGCGCGAATGTCGAATTATCTCGCGGCATCATGACAAAAACGGGTTTCGGATTTCCAAAAAAAGAAAGGTGCGCGAACGCACCGTTCTCGATCGATCCGCGACGCCTCAGAGTGACGCGGCGTCGAACGTGTTGCAGTCCTTGATATCGCCCGATGTGAAGCCTGCCTTGAACCAGCGCATGCGCTGCGCGGCAGTGCCGTGCGTGAACGAATCGGGGACCGCATAGCCGCGCGATTGTTTCTGCAGCGTATCGTCGCCGACTTGCGACGCAGCGTTGAGCGCGGCTTCGACGTCACCGGCGTGCAGCCAGTTCAGTTGCGCCTGCGTCTTATTGCCCCAGACGCCGGCGAAGCAGTCGGCCTGAAGTTCCTCGCGCACGGACAATCCCGTCGCACCTTCCATCGCCTGGCCCTGACGGCGTGCCTGTTCGACTTGCGGAATGATGCCGAGCAGGTTCTGCACGTGATGGCCGACCTCGTGCGCGATCACGTACGCGCGCGCGAAATCGCCGGTGGCGTGGAAGCGCGTATCCATTTCCTTGAAGAAATCCAGATCGAGATAAACGCGATGATCGGCCGGACAATAGAACGGGCCCATCGCTTCGGACGCCGCACCGCAGCCGGAGCGCGTCTGTCCGTGAAACAGCAGTAATTTCGGACGTTCGTACTGCGCGTTGCGCCCGGTGAAATATTGTCCCCACACGTCTTCGGTCGTACCCAGCACCGACTGCACGAACTGCACCTGCGGATCGTTTTGATCGGCCGGCTTTCCCGCTGTCGCTGGACCGGCCGGTGCGCTCGTCGTCGATTCGTCGCCGCCGGTGAGCAGGCTCATGATCAAGGGACGCGTCTGCGGGAACGCGAACGCGATGATGATCGCGATGATCGTTCCGCCCAGGCCCAGATGGATTCCGCCGAAGCGCATTCCACCACCGCCGATTCCGCCGCCACCGCTGCCATCGTCCTCGACGACATTGTCGCTACGACGTCCTTTCTGCCAATCCATGTGCAAGCCTCCCAGCCCAGTGCGATGAGGCGAACACTACTCCGGTGATCGCGCCGCGTGCAAGCGACGCGCTCATCGCACTTGCGCGAGGTTCAGACTTCTACGGATACCGGCTGAGCGCCCCGCGCCGCAATACGTCCTGGCCGTCTGAACCCGGATATTTCACTTCGAAATCGAGCTGACGCGCGGTGTTGCCCGGATGCAGATTGAACGTTCCTTTCGCCAGCCGCGTACATGCGTCGCCGCCCATCGTCTCCTTGAACGAGAGCGTGCCCGAGCCGGAACCATCGACGCTGTACTTGCCCTGTTTAAGCGTGCACGTGCTACGTCCTTCGATGCGAAGCGTGGAGTTTTCTTCGTCCGGCGCACCGAGCGACAAAGTCGTTTTCGATACGACGCGATCACCGTCGACTTGCGAGTTGCCGGTCCACTGACCACCGAGCGAGCCGACAGCCGCAACGGCCATCAACGGCAAAGCGAGCAGGGCAGGGAAAAGTTTGCGAGCGATAGGCGTGAACATGAAACCTCCGAGAGAATTGATCTGCAAGTTCGTCAATGTGCAACGGCCGAGATTTCTTACCTGGTGGAAATAGTGCCCGCCAGTGTGCAGCCCCCTGCATCCGTTCGCACGTGCAGGAAGTTGGTCATGAAGATGCGTGCGGAGCGCCGATGGTTGCACCGTTGGCGACATGACTTTCGACCTATACGATGCCGCATTGTGGAAAATGCGAAAGATGCACAATCATGCGATTCGGAATATCCTGCACATGCGTAATGTGGGGAATGGCCATGAGCCTTACGTGCGAAAGCGAAGTCGACGGTGAGTGCCTCAAGATGCGCGTGTACGGCTGTTCAAATCGCGCGAGGAAACCTTCCGCGTCATGGACACGCTCAAGGCCGAAGCCGGCGCCAACGATTGCAGACTGGCCTTGCTCAACCTCATCGCCGCGCAAGGCCGTACGACCGACATCGACAAGTTTTATCTCGGCGAATACGCGGCGAGCGTGTTTCGCGGGATATTGAAAGTCGCCGTCGTATTTCCCGCCGAGAGCATCACCAAGTTCGGCGAAAACGTAGCCGTGAACCGCGGCGCCAAGCTGGCCGTCCTCGCCACGGAGGAAGAAGCGCTGACCTGGCTCCGGCAAAGCTAGCCGCCATTCAAGACGCGACTCAACGCCCAGGGCTTTCCAAGCCGCACGCTTCCACTATAATGCGCGCCTGCCTCCGCGCCGCGATCGCCGCGCGTACTCACATCCTGCCGGTGTGGCGGAATTGGTAGACGCGCCAGACTCAAAATCTGGTTACTGAAAG
>JBDUEI010000090.1:0-70949 GCA_040002515.1 Rudaea sp.
GAGCAGCGGACTTTTAATCCGTTGGTCGCTGGTTCGAATCCAGCACGGCCCACCATCAGACCAAATGCTTACTGCTACAGCAGCAATTTCTTTGTGCCAAAACAGTCCGCGTTGGGACATTGAGAAATTGGCGAACGACTATTTCTGCAGACGCTAATGCGGCGGCGCGTGACCCTCTTCGCCGAGAGGTTCGAAGGTGTTGGCCCAGATCGTGTCCTGAATTGCGCCAATGTCGACCAGCCCAAGCGGCGGTCGGAGAATATGTCGCTGGTCGAAATTACCGTTACCGATGTCGATGCCATGCTTGAACGCGGGGCTGCCCGCTAATATCAAGCGCGACGGCGTGTCGCCGCCATTATTCTGAAGCGGTCCGAGTAGCGGATCAGCCGCTATCGTGTTCTTCATCCCAGCCACCGATGGCCGTGTGATGATGTTGTGGTCGCCGAAAATAGCTGTCGGATAGCCGTATCCAACGTCTTGGGATGCGAGTGTCGCGTTGCCGGTCACAAGACTGTTGGCGACGATCGAGCTATAGATCGACAAGTATCCTTCGCTAACGAACACGCCGCCGACGTTCGCGGCTGAATCGGCATAGTTGGAGGCCACGGTCGAATTGGCGCTGTAAAAGCGCGTGGTCGATCTGCCACTGTTGGCCAAGTACGCAGCGCCGCCCGTGCGTGCGACGTTGTAGCTAATCGTGCTGTCCACAAATTCCACGCCGTAGCCGGAATAAACGCCACCGCCACGTGTTGCGCGGTTGTGAGACATCGTCGAATAACTGACGACGCTTCGATAGGTCGTGAATACGCCGCCACCGACGGAGGGATTCTGGTCATCGCTCTGAGCGATGTTCTGCGAAATCTCGGCCGTGTTTGTAAAAAGAAGTGCCGCCCAAATACCGCCGCCCTCTGCACGACTTCCTGGTTGAGCGATCGCGGATGACTGTGTGACCTTGCTATAGGCCAGGCCGACCGTTTTCTTCGCGAAAACGGCACCGCCACGGGCGACGAAATACGACGGGGGTTGCGACGTACAGTCGTGTACGTTCGCATCCTGAAGATAGACGCTTCCGTTCGAATAGATGCAGCCGCCGCCCGTCGTCGTCGATGCGGTACCGTTCTCGATCGTGAGATGTTTGAGCGTGACTTGCCCAGTAGACGAGAATGCAAAGACGCGACTGTCGTGATGAGCATCGATCGTCACGCCCGCGTCGGGTCCAATGATGGTCAGGGAACGAGATGTTCCCAATTGGCCTTGCTGTAGCGTGATCGTGCTGCAGGCAAGCGAGCTCAGGTCGAGAGTGTCTCCGTCAGATGCCGCCGTAAGCAGGTGACGCAGGGACAATGGGTTGCCGTCGTCCGCACAGGATTGCACCAGCACAGTGTTCGAACTGACCGCGACCCGTGCCAGTTCAGCTACATCGACGATGGGTGAGGGGCTGACCGTCGTTGACGCAAATGTCAGTGCCACTGCGGCGGGCAGAAGTCGCAAGCGCCAGATGGCTCGGTTCGGGCAGAAGTTTGCGGACGACATGATTGAGCTCCACGTAAGAGCTCAATCAAACGAAATTCAGTCGTCGATTACGTCATTTGGCCCGGGCGTGCCGCGCACTGTCGAACGTTTTGGAACGGTACAGTCGCTAACGGCCAACAAAGTCGATAGACGTGCGGCGAGAATGTCGTTCCACGCAGCAGAAGAAATCCGATCACGGCGATTCCCGCATGTACGCCGATCAACCATTTCGGCAGTGGAATCAGCTTCATGATGTCATTGCCCGCTCTTCGCTGCGGACGGGTGAAACGTCATTACTGCAGTCATGTTTGGACGGAAAATGCAGTAGTAAGTGAAGGTGCCGGCTGCAAACGGCCGTAGCGTCCGCCGCTTAGCGTCGAGCTTATCCGAGAAGTAATCGGCTCTCGATTGACGGTATAGTTCACCGTTTTTCGGCTCGACCTCGAATCGCGAATGCGCGAAAGTATGCCAATGATTGAAATAACGCCGTGACCGGCCTCACACACCTCGACCGCCTCGAAGCGGAGAGCATCCAGATCCTGCGCGAAGTCGTCGCCGAAACCGAACGGCCGGTGATGCTGTATTCGGTCGGCAAGGACAGCGCCGTGTTGTTGCATCTGGCCAGGAAGGCGTTTTATCCGTCGACGCCGCCGTTTCCGCTGTTGCATGTCGATACGACCTGGAAATTCCGCGACATGTACGCACTGCGCGATCGCGCCGCCGCGGACGCCGGGATGCAGCTCATCGTGCATCGCAATCCCGAGGCGATGGAGCGCGGCATCAATCCGTTCGATCACGGTTCGCTGCATACGGATTTGTGGAAGACAGAAGGATTGAAACAGGCGCTGGATAAATTCGGTTTCGATGCGGCGTTCGGCGGCGCGCGGCGCGACGAAGAAAAGAGTCGCGCCAAGGAACGCATCTTTTCGTTCCGCTCGGCCAACCATCGCTGGGATCCAAAGAATCAGCGCCCGGAATTGTGGCACCTGTTCAACGCGCACAAAGCCAAAGGCGAATCGATGCGCGTGTTTCCGCTATCGAACTGGACCGAACTCGACATCTGGCAATACATCCTGCGCGAGAACATCGAAATCGTACCGCTGTATTTCGCCGCACCGCGCCCGACCGTCGAACGCGATGGGTTGCTGTTGATGGTCGACGACGATCGGTTCCGTTTCATCGATGGCGAAAAACCTGTTACACGTTCGATTCGCTTTCGCACATTAGGTTGCTATCCGCTGACCGGCGCGGTCGAAAGTCAGGCGCGCACGTTGCCGGAAGTGATCCAGGAAATGCTGCTGACCACGACATCCGAACGCCAAGGCCGCGCCATCGATCACGACTCGGCGGCGAGCATGGAGAAGAAAAAGCAGGAAGGTTATTTCTGATGCGTCCTGAATCCGTCTATCGCACCGACGCGCTGATCGAGACCGATATCGATGCGTATTTGCAGCAGCATCAGCGCAAATCCATGCTGCGCTTTATCACGTGCGGATCGGTGGACGATGGCAAATCCACGCTCATCGGCCGTCTGCTTTACGACAGCAAACTGATTTTCGAGGATCAACTCGCCGCACTCGAAGCCGACAGCAAACGCGTCGGCACGCAGGGGCAAAATATCGACTTCGCGTTGCTCGTCGACGGCCTCGCCGCCGAACGCGAGCAGGGCATCACGATCGATGTGGCGTATCGATTCTTCTCGACCGATCGCCGCAAATTCATCGTCGCCGATACGCCCGGCCACGAGCAGTACACGCGCAACATGGTCACCGCGGCATCGAATGCCGATCTGGCCGTGATTCTCATCGACGCGCGGCAGGGCGTGCTCACCCAGACCAAACGCCACAGTTATCTGGTGCATCTGCTCGGCATTCGCGACGTCGTGCTCGCGATCAACAAAATGGATCTCGTCGACTACTCGCAAACGCGCTTCGACGAGATCGTCGCGGACTATCGCGATTTCGCTCAAAGCATCGGCATCGAACGCTTCACCGCGATTCCGATTTCCGGTTTGAAGGGCGACAACATCACGGCGAAGAGCCCAACCACGCCGTGGTATGAGGGCCCTGCGTTGTTGTCGTTTCTCGAAACCGTGCCCGTCGACAGCGATCGCATGGCGTCGCGCCCATTCCGCATGGCAGTGCAATGGGTGAATCGTCCGAACCTCGACTTCCGCGGATTCTGCGGGTGGATCCAGTCCGGCACCGTTCGCGTCGGCGACACGATTCGCGTATCGCCGTCCGGGCGCATTAGCAAGATCAAATCCATCGTCACCTTCGACGGCGATTTGCCGCACGCCGGCGCGGGCCAATCGGTGACGCTCACCTTCACCGACGAAGTCGACTGTTCGCGCGGCGACGTGATCTGCGCGGCCGACGCGCCGCTCGAAGTCGCCGATCAATTCGAGGCCACGATCGTGTGGATGGACGATCAGGAAATGTTGCCGGGACGACCGTATCGTCTGAAATCCGGAACGTCGACCGTCGCTGCGACCATCACCCGCCCGAAATACGAAATCGACGTCAACACCATCGCGCACGTCGCGGCCGACACGCTCGCGCTCAACGCCATCGGCATCTGCAATATTTCGCTGGATCGGCCGATACCGTTCGAGGCGTACGCCGACAATGCCGATCTCGGCGGATTCATTCTGATCGATCGCATCACGAATCGCACCGTCGCGGCAGGGATGATCCACTTCGCATTGCGGCGCAGCCACAACATCCATTGGCAATCGATCGACATCGGGCGCGATTCGCATTCCGCGCAGAAGAATCAAAAGCCCGCCGTGTTGTGGTTCACCGGACTTTCCGGATCGGGAAAATCGACGATCGCCAATCTGGTCGAACGCAAATTATTCGCGCTCGGCAAACACAGTTTTCTTCTCGATGGCGACAACATTCGTCACGGACTGAATCGCGATCTCGGCTTCACCGATGCCGATCGTGTCGAAAACATTCGCCGCGTCGGCGAAGTAGCCAAGCTCATGACCAACGCGGGCCTGATCGTGCTCACTGCGTTCATCTCGCCGTTCCGCTCCGAACGTCATATGGTGCGCAAACTTCTGCACGATGGCGATTTCATCGAGATTTTCATCGACACGCCGTTATCGCTGGCCGAACAGCGCGACGTGAAAGGTCTCTACAAAAAAGCGCGCGCCGGTCAACTGAAAAACTTTACAGGTATCGACTCGCCTTACGAACCGCCGCAGGATCCGGAGATTCGCATCGATACCACGCTGACCTCGCCTGCGGCCGCGGCGGATCTGATCGTCGAATACATTCTGTCGCACCGCGCTGCGCGGTAATCGCGCGCGTTCGCTTCGTCGCAAGTGAGCGCGCCGCGACGCGTGATCATTTCGTTTTGTCCTTTTCGTGTCTGCTTGCAGTCGCGTTGGTGTGTCGTGAAGTCGTACACACTTAACGCCGCAGTCAGCCACCGTTCAAGCGCAACGCGCAGGGCAGAGACGACCATGAACTCACTACACCATGATTTGCAAGAACTGAAAACGCTCATCGACTGGCGACTGGAAGACGACGACGAAAACAGTTTTTTCCGACTGCAATCCGCATTCCGCGAACTCGTTTTCGAAAGCGCTTTTCTGAGCGACAGCATCAACGCCCAACTCGACGACATTCTCAAACGACCGCTCGAGGCTTCGCCGCACTGGATGGCGCGCAACATCGTAGCCATCGCCGAACCGAACTGGCAGTTGCACTACGGTATCGCATCGCACACGTCCGAATTCATCCGCAGCAATATCAGCCACGGGCTCATTGCCGTGATCGGACCCGATCCGCTGATCGTGGATCACTATCGCACGAGCAAGACCATCGACACCGACGTCTACGATGCCGGTATCTCCCTGCTCAAACCCCGACGCGAAGTCTATGAGCCGGGATCGATCTGCGTCGTGGACGCGCGCGATGGCGTCGCTTCTTTCATCGTCGACACACCCACGACCCTGGTCACGCTGCTCGGGCCGCCGCGCCGCGCGATTCAATGGATTTTCTCGCGCCAGACATTGCGCGCGGTGCAATCGATTCCGAGCAATCCGGCCGACACCGAAATGGCGATCATGATTCGTGCACTGACCGCGATGCGCTGTACTACATCGATCGCCACGTTGTGCGCGTTGACCACGCACGAAAGTCATTTCGTGCGCTGGACCGCGTTGCAGGCGCTCGTCGAACTCAGTCCGGAAGCGGCCAAGTCCAGCCTGCAGCGCGCAACCAAGGACGTACATCCACACGTGCGAATGGCGTCGGCGAAAGCGATCGCGGCGATGGCGGCCTGAGCATGGCGATTGTCCTCAGGCCGGAGAACGAAGATCGCACCACGCTCGCCGATTTCCTGGATAAACTCGATCACGCCATCGATCTGGAAGAAGCCGACAGCCTGATCGGTCTGGCTGCGGATTTTCGTGCGCTGGCCAATGATCCCGACATGCTCCCGCGGCACATAAACGCGGCGCTCAAGCGCCTGATCGACGCAAAACAGGCGCCGGTTTCGGCGTCGTCGATCGAGCTTGCGTCGAGCAAGAACTACAGCCTGCGCGCCACCGTATGGATGCCCGCCGCGACCGATCCGCTGGCACCGAGCCTGCACGACGCGCCGTGCGTCCACAATCATAATTTCAACGTCATGGCGATCGGTTATTTCGGACCCGGCTACGTTACCGACATTTACGCATACCGACCGAATCCATCGCTGTGCGACATCGGCGAACGTGTCGACCTGCGTTTTCTGGAACGCGCGACGTTGGGTCGCGGCGATGTCATCATCTATCGCGAATCGATCGACGCGCACGTGCTGATTCCGCCGCCGAGCGTATCGGTGTCGATGAGCCTCGCGATATTTCGCGAGTCGACGCAGACCACCGATCAATACCGTTTCGATCCGCAATCCTCGACCATCGCCGGATTTGGCGAGACGGCGGCTATCCTTCGTCGTGCATCGGTCGTTCGCCTGGCCGGTGAAATTGGAAATGCCGAAACGATTCCGTTGTTGGACGCGCTGTTGCGCCGATCCAAATGCCGACGCGTGCGTGAAGCGGCGGTCATTGCCGCCTCGCGCCTCGTCGTTGCTGACGTTTCAGATCGTCGGCTACTCATCGAACGCGGGTCAAGAGATTCGGACGAGTGGGTCAGGCGCCGCGCGAAATCGCTCGTGGCCGACCTGAAGTCATCGACCGCAAAAAAAAGGAAAACGTCCTGATTCGAATGCATCGGAGCGTTACCGCCAGGGATGGCACTCATTCAAAGCCGGGCGAGGGTATCGGCGCACGCTGAATTGGTATCCGCGAGCGCTGCGCGAAACGTCGGCAGCAGCGTTTGGATCGCGCCTTCGTCGATGCGCACGATCGCATCTTCCAGGTCCGAGGCAATGGTCCATAAACGCATCGCCGACAGATTGCCGGCGGCGCCGCAGGTGCTGTGGACAATCAGGTTGGCCGTCTTGTAATCGTGTCGTGCAAGCGCCGCGATCAGCTTGCTATCGGTATCCGCGTGAGCGGCAGGAAAAAGCGCGAGCAATTTCTTGAGCAACGTCTGATTGCCGTTCATGCGTGCCAGCGCAGCGTCGATGTCCAGTATCGTCATCGGGTTCGGCTGCGTCGCTGTCGGCGCGACGTCCAGTGTGGGTGGCGCAGCGTTCAGCCATTGTCGCAATGTCGCGATGAGATCGTTGAAGACGATCGGCTTGGTGACAAAATCCGACATCCCCGCCGAGAGGCACCGTTGGCGATGATCGGCCGTGGCATGCGCCGTCATGGCGATGATGGGCGGCGCTGCCTTGCCCAGTCGCGCGCCGATTTCCCGGGCGGCGGAATAGCCGTCCATTTCCGGCATTTCGATGTCCATCAGGATCAGATCGTAGGCCGACGTTTGCAGTGCCTTGAGCGCTTCGATTCCGTTGCCCGCGACATCGGCGTGAATGCCTGCGCTCGCGAGCATGTCGATCGCGAGCTGTTGATTGACGAGATTGTCTTCGACGAGCAGGACGTTGAAGTCGCCGAGGCCGTTGCTTTCCGGCAGCGGCTCGGGGTTTGTTTCTCGCGCAGCGAGCGAACGGGCGTCGAGCACATCGACGATCGTGTCGAGCAACACCGATGGATTGACCGGTTTGATGAGAAAACGCTGCACACCGACACTTTCGGCTGCCTCCCGAATCGCTTCGCGCCCGTAAGCCGTCACCATGATCACCTTGGGAATTCGCGACAGGTTGATATCGGCCCGGATGCGCCGCGTGGTTTCGATACCGTCGATGCCGGGCATCATCCAGTCCATCATGATCAAATCGAAACGTTCGCGCTGGAGGATCGTCAGTGCCGCTTCACCCGAATCCACACTGACGACACGAAAGCGCAACGCGATGAGTTGATCGCGCAGCCATTCGCGCGCCTGCGCGCTGTCGTCGACGACGAGAATGCTGAGCCCGGCAAGTTCGTCCGGGGCCAGCCGATGTGGCTTGGGTCCGGCATTCTGCAGTTTCAGTCCGATTTCGAACTGGAAGCTGCTGCCGGCGCCGAGATGCGACTGCACCGAGATCACGCCGCCCATCTGCGCGACCAGGCGTTGCGAGATGGTCAAT
The DNA here is from genome assembly GCA_040002515.1 of Rudaea sp. Lineage (GTDB taxonomy): Bacteria > Pseudomonadota > Gammaproteobacteria > Xanthomonadales > Rhodanobacteraceae > Rudaea. The sequence continues at coordinate 8,104 of JBDUEI010000090.1, forward strand.
CCCAGACCGGTTCCGCCGAAGTTGCGCGTCGTGGAATGATCGGCTTGCGAAAACGGCTGGAACAGTTTTGCGATCTGATCGTTCGACATGCCGATACCGGAATCTTCGACGGTGAATCGAAGAATCGCCTTGTCGTTCTGGCGTGCGCCGATTTCTTCGACGAAAACCTGGACGAATCCACCTTGCGTGAACTTGATGGCGTTGTTGACGAGGTTCAGCAACACCTGCCCCAGCCGGAGTGGATCGCCGACGAAGTGATCCGGCAATCCCGGCGCGCTGCCGACCACGAACTCGATACTTTTTTCCGACGCCTTCAAGGCAAACAGATCGGTAACCTGAGTGAGCACGTCGGAGAGATTGAAAGGCACGGTTTCCAGCGCGAGTTTTCCGGCTTCTATTTTCGACAGATCGAGGATGTCGTTGAGGATGTTGAGAAGGTTCTGGCCGGCGTTGTTGATCTTGCGAAAATAATCGCCGGCTTTCGGCGGGATGTCCATGCGCATGCCGAGCCCGGCAAAACCGAGCACGGCGTTCATCGGCGTGCGGATTTCGTGACTCATGTTGGCGAGGAACACGCTTTTTGCCTGTGTGGCCGTCTCGGCGGCGGTTCGCGCCAGGTCGAGTTGCGCGTTGGCATCCTTCAGTGAAAGCGTGCGCTCTGCGACCGTTTTCTCGAGGATCTTCGCGGCGTTTCGGGCGCGCTGAATTCGCCAGCGGCTGATCGCCGTCGCCAGCGCGATGACGGCCAGCGCGTAGCTCGCCAGAGCCCACCACTGCCGCCACAACGGCAGTCCGATCGTGAAGTGCAGGGAGAGTGGTGCGGCCTCCACGCCGAATCCGTCCCGCGCGTAGGCATGAAACGTATAGTCGCCGGCGGGCAAACGGCGATAGGTGCGAATGCCGTCGGCGTTCCAGTCCGAATCCGGCTCATCGGAACCATCGAGTACGGTTCGATAGCGCGTCAATTTGTCGCGCTGATTGGAAAGAAGGCTGACTTCGAAGACGAGATTGTTCTCGTCAGAACTCAGCAAGGCATCCGGCGTCAGTCGCGTCGCGGACCCATCGATGTGCGTGGCGATCAATCGAAACGAACGCGGCGATTGCGGCAGGATTTCTTCGCGCGGATCGTACATGACCGCGCCTTCGACGCTCGCCGCCCAGATGCGGCCATCATCGTCGACGAACGAAGCATGAGTGAATTCCAGGCTCGGCAATCCGGCGTCGAGTCCGAAACGTTCGGCGTGAAAGCGACCGAGATCGTCCGGCGCGGCCGCGTCAGGGGAGAGGCGGATCACGCCGCGTTGTCCGAAAAGGTACAGCCGGCCCGTTTCGTCCAGCTGCACTTGCGCGATCGGCTCCGGCGGAATGACGGAGGCCGGGACGGTGATGCAATCGTCGTCTCGAGCAGGATTGATGCGGGTCAGACCGCGACGATGCGACACCCACAACGCCGGCGTGCCTTGCTTGCTCACGCGCACGTCCGAGGCCTGCACGACTTGCGCCTCGCACCCGGCCGACAAGACATGCCATTGCTCGTCGCGACGGTAGGTAAGCCCGGCGTCGGTGGCCACCCACAGCCGATGATCGGCCGATTCCTGCGTCGCCACGATCGCGGTGATCGGCGACTCGGTCGCGAGCGTTCCCAAGCCGAAATACGTGGCCGTCGAACCTTGGACGCGCGACAGGCCATAGTGCGTGCCGAGCCAAAGCGCGTCCGCGCCGGTCGGGACGGACTCGTACAGGAGCTCCGACACGATGGTTCCGGTAATGCCGCGCGTGGTGTCTTGAAAACCGCGGATGGATTCACCGCGCGCATGCAACAGACCTTCGTCCGTCGCGATCCACAGACCGCCACCGCCCGGCGCCATATCGTTGATGCCGCCGTTGATCGGCGAGGAAGCCGGCCAGATCTGCCAACGACGTTCGCTCCAGCGCGCAAGCCCCGCCGACGTGCCGATCCATTGCGTTCGCAATCCGTCGGGAAACTCGATCTGCCCCATGCCATGAATCGCGTGGCTGGGCAATCCATTGCGTTCGTCGAAGGAGGACCAGACGGCCGCATCGCGTCGGGCGATGCCTGCGTTTTTCAGCCCGATCCACAGAACAGGCGTACGCAGATCGTCGTCGGTATTGAGCATCGACAGCACGCCGTCATCGGGCAAACCGTTGGCGCTGTCGCTGAGTTGCCACGTACCGTCCATATAAACGTCGGCGACGCCGCCGGCCGCCATGCCCACGTGGAGTACCGCGTCGCCACTTTTGTTTTTGCCCGGCAACAACGACGACACCTGGTTGAGATGTCTTTTGATTTCCGCGCTCCTGCCGTATGTCACGACGCGCTGACGCGTCACGCGCGCCAGTCCGAAACCCGTACCCAACCACAAATCTTCACCCTCGTTGCCACCCCACTGCGCGAGTGCGGTAATCGCCGGCGACGGCAACTCGTCCTGCAGATGCCACGGCGATCGAACGGCGCGGCGGCTATCGTCCGGATTGTCGACGCGATAAACCCCGCTGTCGTTGGTCCCGACGTAGAGGCATTTCGTCGTCGCGCACTGGGAGAGCAGGAGCGACGTGACTTTCAGGTCACGGCCCGCCACCAGTTCCTCGCAGCGCGCGGCGTCGCAACGATATAGCGATCGCGAAGTGCCCACATAAACCGTTCGCGCATCGGCGGCAATCAGCGCTTCGATATCGCGCTCAGGCGAACCGGCCGGCAAAGTGACAGAGTGCGCGGTACCGTTCGCGTACCGAAAAAGCCCGGCGTCATCAGTGCCGATCCAGACGGATCCATCGGTCGTGGCGGCCAAACGCAGGATGTCGGAACCGCCGTTCTGCGTTGGCAGATCGATGCCGTGCCACGCGCGTCCGTCAAATTTGGCGACGCCGTTTTGCGTGCCGGCATAGACGAAGCCATTCCGATCCTGCGCGAGTGCATTCACCGTCGCGCTCGGCAAACCGTCGGAACCGGAGAAGCGGCTGTACGGCGACCAGCGAAAAGCCGTATCGACGATCGGCGCGGGCCCTTTGATCCGCTCGTACGCAGCGACCGGCGCCGCGCAGTGGACCGCGATCAATAACGCTGAAGCCCACCACCGCAGCGCGAACGCCCGCGACATGTCAGGCGATGCGGCGGTCGGCGGCGCGCCGATCGGAGCTTACGTTTCCGCGCCGGTCGACGACATTCATCGCTGCACGTCGACGGTTTGATCCTGGAACTCGTTGGCGATGCCGAGGAACTCGGTCTGGATCTGCAGGAACGCATCGAGAATGTCCGGATCGAAATGCGTGCCGCGACCTTGTTCCATCATCGCCACGGCGGTTTCGTGCGAGAACGGCGCCTTGTAGCGGCGCCGCGATATCAGCGCATCGTAGACATCCGCAACGGCCATCAGACGCGCGGAAATCGGAATCTCATCGCCGGCCAGACCGTCCGGATAACCCGTGCCGTCCCAGTATTCCTGATGCGAGTAGGCGATCTCGCGCGCAAAGCGCAGGAAATCGCTGCTTTCGCCGAGATGCGCTTCGACCGAACGGATCGCATCGCCGCCTTTGGTTGTGTGCAGCTTCACTTCCTCGAATTCTTCGGCGGTCAAAGGTCCGGCTTTCTTGAGGATGTGATCCGACACGCTGACTTTTCCGATGTCATGCAGCGGTGCGGATTTGAACAGCAGCTCGATACTGTCGTCCGACAATTCGTATTCGAAACGCGGGTGATGCTGCAGCGCTTTGGCCAGCGCGCGCACGTAACGTTGCGTTCGATAAATGTGATTGCCGGTTTCGTCGTCGCGCGTTTCGGCCAGCGCGGCCATGGCCGCGATCGTCGCGTCCTGGACTTTCGCCAGTTCTTTGGTGCGCTCCTTGACCAGTTCTTCGAGCTGTTCGTTGTGCGCGCGCAGCGAGCGTTGCGCGGCGACCAATTGAAGATGCGTCGCGATGCGTGCCAGCACGACCGGTTGCGAAATCGGTTTCGTGATGTAATCCACCGCGCCGATCGCCAGGCCGTGGGCTTCCTCTTCGCGCTTGATCTTGCCGGTGATGAAGATGATCGGCGTGTCGCGAAGGCTCTCGATTTTCTTGAGCGCCTTGCACAACTCGAAGCCGTCCATCTCCGGCATCACGACGTCCATCAGGATGATGTCCGGCTGCGGATGACGGATCGCCGCCGCGAGCGCTTTGGCGGCACTCGTGGCGATCTTTGTCCGGTACAGATCCTTCAGCGTTTCGGTGAGTAGCAGTACGCTGTCCGGACTGTCGTCGACGATCAAGACGATCTGCCGCTCATGCGGTGGAATGATGCGCGGCGCTGCGCCTTCGATGGATTTCAGCATGAACTCCAGTTCGTCTTCGGCGGTCGCGGCCGTTGCCGTGTCCAGACGACGCACCGTCGCATCCAGCCGCACGCCGCGTCCGCGCACCGTCACCACGCGCGCCGCGCACGGTCCGAGTAATTCGCGAAGGCGGCCGATCAGTTTCGTCAACGCCTCATTCGAGGCAATCTGGCGCGGCCAGATGTAGTCGAACAGTTCGCGGCGCGGAATCAGCACGCCGGGCCGTTCGCACATCATCTGCAGCAGACGCAGCGGCAACGTCGGCGCTTGCACTTCGCGGCCATCGACCACGAGTCGTGCGCGCGCCAATTCGATGACGATGCGGTCGAACGCATATCCGAACGGCAGTTTGCGTTCGGCGGATCCATTGCTTGTGCCCTGTGCCATAAGGAAGTCCCCCGCGACTTCGCGAACACACTATCGATGTCGGACCGTTTGTCCGACGCCTGTCCGACAATTCAGCTATCGGTCTGTCGTCGCGCCTAGTTGCTTACGCGATTACGGTCCTTAGTTTACGCACGAACGTCCGAAACGCGCGCGATGTCCTCCTATTGTCCGACTAATGTCCGATAACGGATTGGCGCGACCCGAGCCGCTCGTGCGCGAACGTCCTTTTGGAGTCCGACACGTGTCGTTTTAGTGCGCCTGAGAGTCGCTAGCATTTGCACACCTTATTTTGGAGTCTGCAAATGACCTTCGCCAACGACACACAAGAATCGCGCGCGATCGAGCACCAGCGGGAACACACGAGCGCCGCATCGAACACCTATCACATCGAAGAAACGCCATGCCGGGTGATTTCGCCCGTCGTCGTTCCTCCCGCCGCGAGCGTGCGGCTTTGGCAAGCGCGTTCCGCGCGCACGTGGATGACTTAGACCATGAATCCGACACGTTACGGCCGACAATTTTATTCCACGCCGCACTACGCGCATGGCGAGCACACGCCGCCGATCTTCGCCGTCAAGGCGTTGCACGTTCAGCACCGCCAATTCCACAGCCGAGGCCATGTCGCCGGCGGGCGGTATCGTATGGGCGCGTCCCCGAGCCATCGCGCCACCGATCCGGTCGTAAAGCCGGCTGGCTGAGCGAACTCTGAAGGCCCGCCCGTCGCCATATGGTTAAACCCGGCGCGGAAATGGTATAGAGAATCACCGGACAGAACGACGTTTTACAGGGACGTATGAGCAAAGCGAGCCTGATCCTCGAAAAGGTCGCGCGTCTGACGCGCGTGATTCGTCTGAAGCGGCACATCGGCGCGATCGCCCAAGCCGTCGAGTCGATGACGCCGAGCGATCTGCTGCAACTGCGCGCTGCGTTCGACAACGCAGCGTTGCATTTCGATGCATCGTCCCTGCCCAAGAACGAGGAATCCGATCCCCGCCATTTCGCCGATCGCATCCTCGACGCGTTGAATGCCATGTCGATCGATCGGCATCTGGCTTCCGACAGCGCAATCGTCCGCGTGCGGTACGTCGCCAAATGGCTGGCCCAAGCCATCCGTCTGACCGTGGGCAGTGCCGATACCGATTTGCAAGGTTTGCATCGGCGCGCGGTTGCCATTCTGCGTGGCGTGCAGGGCGATCCCGGCGCTAACCGCCAGAAGTCGTGGTTCCTCGGCGGCGACAAGAAAGTCTCGTGATGTCCGCCGAGGCGTCTGCAAATTTCAGCGCTCTCGCCCTGTGCACGCTCGACGAGCGCGCTATTTGACCGGCTTGACCATTCGCAACAACTCGGTGCCGAAACCGCGCCGTTCGTAAAATGCGCGCGCACGTTCGTTGCCGGGAAAAACCGCGAGCGTTACGTGACGGCAGCGATGCTCTTTCGCCCAACGTTCGGCATATGCGATCAGTTCGCTGCCGACTCCGCGCCCTTCGTAATCCGGCGCGATGACGATGTCGCTGATATGGCAATTCATGGCGCCGGTGAAGAAATCTTTTTGCGTCTGCAAATGCAGAAATCCCATGCGCTCGCCTTCGTCGTCTTCGGCGACGAACAGATGCGAGGCCGGCGGCAGTTCGCGCAAGTGACGCGTGATGTCGGCGCGGATGCCGTTCAAGGTTTCGCTGCGCTTGCGCCACGTCGGCAGATCGAAATCCACGAATCGCTCGACCAGCGATAGAACGAAATCATCATCGTCCGCGTGGGCCAGGCGGACGTGCGTTACAGGTTGTTCGTTGTCGTCAGTCATGAAGGCATTGCGCCGCGATTACTGAATCCGGTTCGATAGACATTCGCCGATTCTATTCATGATCGCGCGACGATCGCAAATTCATCCGAATTGCGCGTCCGGCATGCCCATGAGGCTGTCGATGCCGGATCGGACGACGGCCGCGTGCGTTTGCGTGCGCGGCAGAATTCGCGCGAAATAAAACTGCGCGGTCGCACGTTTGGAACTGCGGAACTCGTCGGATACCGTTGCCGCGTCGGCCGTCGCCACGCTCCGCGCCCAGAAATAGGCGAGGGCGACATAGCCAGAATAAAACAGATAATCCACGGCCGCCGCGCCGATCTCGTCCGGATTTGCCTGCGCTCGTTTGCCGATTTCCTGCGTAAGGTCGGCCCATTCCTTGGTCGCGACGGCCAGCGGCGCGATGAAATCAGCCATCGCGGCATTCGACGCCCGCGCGTGGCAGAACGCGCTGATTTCTTCGAGGAAATGGCGTAGTCCTACGCCTTGGGTCTGCAGGATTTTACGGCCGAGCAAATCGATCGCCTGGATCTGCGTGGTGCCTTCGTAAATCGTGGTGATGCGCGAATCGCGCGCGAATTGTTCGATACCGGTTTCGTGGATATAACCGTGCCCGCCGTAAATCTGCAGCGCCAGATTCGTGCATTCGACCGACGCTTCGGTGAGCAATCCCTTGACGATCGGAATGATGAACGACAACAGTTCGTCGGCACGTTTGCGTTCTTCGGCATCCGGCGCGCGTTCGACCAGATCGACCAGCGTCGCGGCGTAATAACCGAGGACGCGTCCGCCTTCGGCGAACGCCTTTTGCGTGAGCAACATGCGCCGGATATCCGGATGCACGATCAGCGGGTCGGCGGGCTTGTCCGGAAATTTCGCGCCGGACATCGCGCGCATCTGCAATCGGTTGCGCGCGTAGGCGAGGCTGTTCTGATACGCGCGTTCGATTAGCGCGAGACCTTGCAGGCCCACGGCCAGGCGCGCGGTATTCATCATCGTGAACATCGCCATCAGCCCGCGGTTCGGCTGGCCGATCAGCCAGCCTTCGGCGGCGTCGAAATTCATCACGCAGGTCGCCGAACCCTTGAGGCCCATTTTGTGTTCGATCGAGCCGCACGCGACGGAATTGCGTTCGCGCATTTTTCCATCTTTGCCCGTTTTATACTTTGCAACAATGAACAAAGATATACCTTTCGTTCCGGCCGGCGCGTCGGGTAGGCGTGCCAGGACCAGATGCACGATGTTTTCGGTGAAATCGTGCTCGCCGGCCGTGATGAAGATTTTGGTGCCGGTGATCCGATGCGTACCGTCCGGATTCGGTTCGGCCTTGGTCTTGAGTAACCCCAGGTCGGAACCGCAATGCGGTTCGGTCAGGCACATCGTGCCGGTCCATCGGCCATCGATGATCGGTTTGAGGAAAACCTCGCGCTGCCATTCCTCGCCATGTTGCTTCAACGCTTCGGTCGCGCCGTGCGAGAGCAGGGGATACGTGCCCCACGACAGATTCGCCGAGTCGATCATTTCCTTCAGTGGTGCGCCGATCGATTCCGGCAGGTGCTGCCCGCCATAACTTTCCGGCGCGGTGAGCCCGCCCCAGCCGCCGGCGATGTACTGCGTATAGGCTTCCTTGAATCCTTTCGGCGTGGTGACCGCCGAGGTCGCCTTGTCGAAGTGACAGCCTTCGCTATCGCCGATCTCGTTCAGCGGCGCGAGAACCTGTTCGGCGAATTTCGCCGCTTCGTCGAGCACCGCGTCGAGAATGTCGCGCGTGGCGTTTTCACCGCCGGGCAATCGCGCGTACTGCGCATCGGCTTTCAACACATCGAATAGCGCAAAGCGCATATCCGCGAGAGGCGCATTATAGAGACTCATGCTGCGATCCGCCGTGCGTTAGCGAAACTGATTCGGAATGCCGGGAACCGGCGACAGACGACTCTTGTGCTCGAACTTGAAATCCTTGCTCGCCGCCGGGATGGTGATCGTTCCCTTCAGTTCGTACGACGCGCCGCCGGGGAGTTTGACGTCGCTGGCGAGCGCCTTGGCCGCATCCGGCAAGGGCTTGACGATGGCATCGATGGTGTCGGCGTTTTCGCCGGGCACATCCATATCCGTGTTCATCGAAATTTCGGCTGCCGCTTCGCCGCCGACACGCAGCGACGCCTTCAGATCGGTGTAATGCACCGTCTTGTCGCTGAAATTCTCCAGACGGATCTGCAGTTTCCAGCGGCCATCGGGCAAAAGTTCGAGCTGCTGAATGCTCGCGTTCGGCGGATTGATCGGATGGGTCGGCGCGCCGCAGGCGCACAGCAGCGCCAGAAGCGAAGCGACAACGATTCGGCGCGACGTGCGGGTCATAGGTCGGTACCAGACAGCGGGATCGATACATTAGCCGAAGGTGACGAGCGGCGGAAGCGCACGATCAGAGTTTCGACGATCACGTCGTACTCGTGGTGGATACCTTCGATCGCCATCGAACGGCCTACGAGTTCGACGTGAATGTGGCCGGCAGCCGCACCGACGGAACCTTGTCGCCGTCGGCCATGCTCGCCAACTTCGACTGGAACGGCGACTGGCGCGCGCGCGTCGAGTCGACCGGCCATGGCTGGACGGCGTATCTGGCCATCGATACGCGCAGTCTGCGATTTCCCGGCGGCGCGACGCGATGGGGATTGAACCTCGCGCGGTATGTGCCGCGACAGCAACTGACGTTGCAATGGAGCGGGACTTCGCTCGACGCGGCGGTCACGGACCTGTCGCGCATGGGCGGGCTGACCGGCATGGATGCACTCGCGCCGTCATCCGGATGGCAACTCATGCCGTACGCATTGGCGCGCTACTCGAACCTCGGCGCTGGTGCAGCGCAGGGCGGTTTCGATCTTCGTTACGCGATAACGCCGGGTGTCGCCGCGTCGCTGACCGTGAATCCCGATTTCGCCGAAGCCGAGGTCGATGCGCAGCAGATCAACCTGACGCCGTATGCGCTGTTCAAGCCGGAGAAGCGCGCGTTCTTTCTGGATGGCTCCAACCAGTTCACGTTCGCATCGGGTCTCGGCTACAACTTCATTCCGTTTTATTCGCGCACGATCGGATTGTTCGATGGATTTCCGGTGCGGATCGACGATGGCGTCAAAGTCGTCGGTCAGGTCGGTCCGTGGTCGATCGGCGCACTCGGCGTTCGGAGCGGCAACTCGGCGGTGACCGATCCGACTAATCTCTTTGTCGGATGTCTCGCCTACGATGTGGACGAGCATCTTCGGCTCGGCACGATGGTCACGGATGGCGATCCTTCCGGTCGCGCGCGCAATCGTTTCGAGGGAGTCGATGCGGTGTGGCGAACCGCTTCGTTTCTCGGCGACAAGAATCTCAACGCCTCGGCCTGGCTGGCGCGAACGTCGGGCGATGTCGCGGCAGGACGACACGACGGTTTCGGCACGTACATCGATTATCCGAACGATCGCTGGCGTTGGGTGATCAGCGCCAATCAATACGGCGACGCGCTCGATCCTGCGCTCGGATTTCTGCCACGCCCCGGCACGCGGCAATACGATTTCTATCTCGGCCACTTTCCGCGCCCGACCAGCGAGAACTTGCGCTGGGTCCGCCAGTTTTTCTTCGAAACCGAACTGGAACAGGTCGACGATCTGAACGGCACGACGGAGTCGCGCAAACTCACGGTCATTCCATTCAACGTGATCACCGAATCGGCCGAGCACGTCGAGACGCACTGGGCACCGCGCTATGAACGGCTGTTCGAGCCGTTTGCGATCAGCGAGCATGTCACGCTGCCCGCGGGCGACTATCATTTTCAGCGCCTGCATTTTCAGGCGGAATCGTCGAGTGCGCGCGCGTTGCAGTTTGGAGCCCAAGTCGAAACCGGCGGCTTCTACGACGGTTCGTTGACGCAGTACATTCCCTATGCACGATGGACCACGCCGAACGGCAAATGGCACTTCGAACTGAACAATGAAACCGATCGCGCCGCGTTGCGCGAGGGGCATTTCGTGCAACGCCTTTATCAGTTCAAGGCCAGTTACACATTCGACAACGATCTGGTGTTCTCGAGTTTCACGCAGTTCGATTCCGACACGGACCGCGTCGGCGCCAATGCGCAATTGCGATGGACGATCGCGCCGGGTCGCGAAGTGTTTTTCGTGTTCAATCACGGTGTCGCGCTTCCGCTTTCCGACGTCGCGCCATGGCGCGAGCCGGCCGAAAACAGCCTGACCGTGAACCTGCAATGGAATTTCTACCTGTAGTTACAGCGCGAATCGATCGATCAAATCCTACAAACGACTGACGCCGCGTTTGCTAGCATTCGCGCATGAGTGAACGAAGCAGGGAGATTTTGCGCCGCGTGTTCGGCTACGCGGCGTTTCGCGGCGAGCAGGAAGCGATCGTCGAGCATGTCGCCGGCGGTGGCGATGCGCTGGTGTTGATGCCGACCGGCGGCGGAAAATCGCTGTGTTACCAGATTCCGTCGCTGCTGCGCGAAGGAACCGGCATCGTCGTGTCGCCGCTGATCGCGCTGATGCAGGATCAGGTCGCGGCGATGCGTCAACTCGGCATCGAGGCCGAATTTCTGAATTCGAGTCTCGACGCGGCCGCGCAACGCGAGGTCGAGCGTCAATTGCTCGCTGGCGAATTGCAATTGCTGTATGTCGCGCCGGAGCGTTTACTGACGGAACGTTTTCTCGATCAATTGTCGCGCGTGCCGATCGCGTTGTTCGCGATCGATGAAGCGCACTGCGTATCGCAGTGGGGACACGATTTCCGGCCGGAATATCGTCAACTCACGATTCTGCACGAGCGGTTTCCGAACATCGCGCGCATCGCCCTCACGGCAACTGCCGACGCGCCGACGCGGCGCGAAATCGTCGAACGGCTCAGCCTGTCGAATGCGCGCGAATTCGTTTCCAGTTTCGATCGTCCGAATATTCACTATCGCGTCATCGAGAAAGACAACGCGCGCCGCCAACTGATGGATTTTCTTGCATCGCACGGGGGCGAATCGGGCATCGTTTATTGTCAGTCGCGCAAGAAAGTGGACGACACGGCAGCGGCGCTCGTCGAGCACGGCATCAACGCATTGCCCTATCACGCCGGCATGGATTCCACGGCGCGTTCGGCCAATCAGCGCCGCTTCACGCGCGAAGACGGCATCGTGATGGTGGCGACGGTCGCCTTCGGCATGGGTATCGACAAACCCGACGTGCGATTCGTCGCGCACATGGATTTGCCGAAAAGTCTCGAAGGGTATTATCAGGAAACCGGCCGTGCCGGTCGCGACGGATTGCGCGCCGACGCATGGTTGTGTTTCGGGCTGGGCGATGTCGTCGCGCTGAACCAGTTCATCGCGCAATCGGAATCCGGCGAAGAACGCAAACGCGTCGAACGCGCGAAACTCGACGCCTTGCTCGGCTACGCGGAAACCACCGGTTGCCGGCGCAAACGTCTGCTCGCGTATTTCGGTGAAACCATCGAAGCGAATTGCGGAAACTGCGACAACTGCGTCGATGCGCCCGCATCCATCGACGGCACTGTGCTCGCGCAGAAAGCGTTGTCGTGTGTGTATCGGTCCGGTCAACGTTTCGGCGTCAAGCATCTCGTCGCGATTTTGCGCGGCGAAGACGACCAACGTGTGCAATCGCTCGGGCACGATCGTCTCACCACATTCGGCATCGGCAAGGAACTCGATGAGCGACAGTGGCGCAGCGTGTTCCGGCAACTGGTCGCCGCAGGTTTTCTGGCGACCGACGACGAAGGCTACGGCGTGTTGCGCTTGACCACGTCGAGTCGCGATGTGCTCCGCGGCGAGACGAAAATCAGCCTGCGCAAACCGGCCGACAAGAAAGAGCGGCGCAGAAAACCGCCGCGCGGCGAGACGGCGAAAAAGCTCGTCGACATCGCGCCGCACGACATGCCGCTCTGGGACAAATTGCGCGCAACGCGGGCACGTCTGGCGCGCGAGCAAAGTGTGCCTGCGTACGTCATTTTCCACGATGCGACGCTGATGCAGATGTTGCGCGACCGACCGCGCACGGCGGACGAATTTTCCGCGATCAGTGGCGTCGGTGCGGCCAAGCTGGCGCGATATGGCGATGCGTTTTTGCGCGTGCTCGTGCCGGCCTAGGGTTGTATCGTATGCGTCATGGCGATGCGTCTTGTCCAGCCGATGATGCGCAGTGCGCGCTCCGATGCCGAACAGGAAATCTGCATCGACGCGGAAATCACATTACGGCGCGTATAAACCGGCCGTATGCAGCCGCTCGACATCGCGTTGTTGAGTCACGACAATGCGCCGGGTTTTCTCCGGCGGGCCTTGCGCCGGGCTCATTCGCTAGCCTAGCGCCACCCGCGCGCGTGGCGCTAGGCTGTTTTAACGAGATGCTGTCAAAATCACCGGGCTGGACTTACTAACGGGGATCGCACGTGTCCGAATGGACCATACTTTGTGACTTCGATGGCACCGCCGCCATCGACGACACGACCGATACGCTGCTCGAAACCTTCGGCCGCGAGGGCTGGCAGGCGCTGGAAAACGAATGGCGCGCCGGCAACATCGGTTCGCGCGAATGCATGGCGGGGCAGGTCGCGTTGCTGGACATGGATCGCGCGCAACTCGATGCGCATCTGGCGGCGCGCAAACTCGATGCGTCGTTTCCCGACTTCATCGCGCTCACGAAATCGCTCGGAATCCATCTGGCGATTTTGAGCGACGGCCTGGATTACGCGATCCACAAAATCCTGTCGCGCTACGATCTGGATGCGCTGCCGGTCACCTCCAACAAACTCGATGCCATCGCCGATCGGCGCTGGCAATTGACGTTTCCGAATGCGAGCAGCGAATGCCGTTCCGGCAGCGGAACGTGCAAATGCGCCTGTTCGGTCAACACGCGGGCGAGCGGAAAGCGCGTGTTGCTGATCGGCGATGGCGCGTCGGATTTCTGTGTCGCGCGCGTCGCTGATTTCGTCTTCGCCAAAGGCAAACTCATCGCGCATTGCATCGCCAACGATATTCCGCATGCGCCGATCGCGAATTTTTCCGACGCCATCGCCTTGATGCCGTCGCTCCTTTCCGGCGATCTGGTTCGCCGCGACAAACCCATTCATCTGCAGGATCTCGTCTCTCATGCGTAATGCCACCGCGCCGGCCATGCCGGCTTATTCGACCGCCGATCGCGATGCCGCACTGCTCGCCGACGAAGCCAAATACTGTTCGTTCGGCGACACGGTTCATTATTCCGATCCGCCGAAAATCTTCGATCGCTGCGATGGCAGCTATCTTTTCGATGGCGACGGCACGCCGTTTCTCGATTTGCAGATGTGGTACTCAGCGGTCAACTTCGGCTATTCGAACAAGCGTCTGAATGATGTGCTGAAGCACCAGATCGACACGTTGCCGCAGGTCGCCAGTCAATATTTGCATCCGACCAAAATCGAACTGGCCAAAGTCGTCGCGCAGGACGCTAAGAAAAAGTGGGGACTCGATGGTCGCGTGCATTTCAACGTCGGCGGTTCGCAATCGGTCGAAGATTCGATGAAAATCGTGCGCAACGCGACCAACGGCAAAAGCCTGATGTTCGCGTTCGAAGGCGGTTATCACGGCCGTACACTGGGCGCCTCGGCGATCACGTCGTCGTATCGCTATCGCCGCCGTTACGGACATTTCGATCGCGCACAGTTCATCGAATTCCCGTATCACTTTCGTGGGCCGAAAGGCATGTCGAAGGAAGAATACGGTGAACTCTGTGTCGCCAAATTCGAGCGTCTGTTCGAGACCGAATACAACGGCGTGTGGGATCCGAAAGTCGGCCAATGCGAATATGCGGCGTTCTATGTCGAGCCGATCCAGGGCACGGGCGGCTACGTCATTCCGCCGATGAATTTTTTCACCGGTTTGAAACGCGTGCTCGACAAGTACGGCATCCTGCTTGTCGTCGACGAAATCCAGATGGGTTTTTTCCGCACCGGCAAGCTGTGGTCGATCGAACATTTCGGCGTGAAACCCGATGTGCTCGTGTTCGGAAAAGCGCTCACCAACGGATTGAATCCGCTCGCCGGGATTTGGGCGCGCGAGGAACTGATCAACCCGAAAGTGTTCCCGCCCGGATCGACGCATTCGACATTCGCATCCAATCCGCTCGGCACCGCAGTTGGACTGGAAACGATGCGCATGCTCGCCGAAACCGATTACGAAACGATGGTGATGGCGAAGGGCAAACGATTCCTCGACGGCTTGCGCGAGCTTCAACAAAAGCACAAGGAAATCGGCGACGTCGACGGACTCGGTCTGGCGCTGCGCGCGGAAATCTGCGAAGCCGATGGTTTCACGTCGAGCAAAAAACTGCTCGATAAAATGTGCGACTTGGGTCTCGCCGCCGAACTCGATCATCAAGGCAAAAAGATCGGTCTCGTGCTCGATGTGGGCGGTTACTACAAGAACGTGATCACGCTGGCCCCCTCGCTGCACATCAGCAACGATGAGATCGATCTCGGATTGAAGCTGATCGATCAGCTGCTGACGAAGGCGAAGAAACTCGTGTGATTTCAACAGCTGTCATTTCCGCTCTCGCGGAAATTACGGCGGGGCGATTAGCCTAGGTCGGACATTGTTGATTTGCTCAGTTCGATGCCGATCTCGTCAGTCCCACGTGAGTTGAATATCCTTGATCGTGCGCGTCTTGCCGCCGACCCACACCGAACGATCGGCGTCAAAGCGGATCGTGATCGCCGCGTCGTGTCCCATCTCGCGACCCTGGCTCACGCGATAGCCGCGCGCGAGCGCGCCGTCGGGCTCGCGCATGGCGATCCATGCCGCGATCAGTCCGTTGGCCGCGCCGGATGCGGGATCTTCGACGATATCCACGCCCGCGGGAAACGCGCGCACGACGAGTTGATAGTCGTCGTGATCGCAGCGCGCGAAAACGCATAACCCGAGACAGTCGTCGGTTTTGGCGAGTGCGCCGATGACCGCGTGATCGGGTTTCCAATTGCGCACGGCATTTTCGTCGGCGAATTCCGCCAGCCACCAGCGACGGCCGCCTTCGATCAAGGCCGGCGGCAACGCGCCGAGCGGGCGACCGCCGAGCGCATGTTCCAGTGCGGACCTGTCCGCCGCGCGTTCGCTCACATCGGCGGCGCTCGGCGCTTGAATGAATAGTTCGCGCTCGGCGCCATCGCCTTCGATGCGGATCGGCAACAAGCCCGCGCCGCATTGCTGCACGAGTTTTCCGTCGCGGGCTTTTGCGAAATCCGTGTCGAGCGCGGCGTGCGCGCTGCCGATGCTCGGATGTCCGGCGAACGGAATTTCTTTGGTCGGCGTGAAAATGCGCAGACGATAGCTGGCGGCGCCGTCATCCGGCGGTAGCAGAAACGTGGTCTCGACCAGATTCGTCCATGCCGCGAAGCGCTGCATCGCGTCGTCGGAAAACGCCTGCGCATCGATCACGACGCCGAGTGGATTTCCGCCGCCGGGCGACGCCGGAAAAACATCCAGTTGCAGATAGCGAAACGTTGGCATGCGATCACCGTCCGGCGGGCGCGTAGCATAGCGCCACTCGCGCTGGAAAAATCAGACGAAACGTTTCAGCGCGATGACCGCGTTCAATCCGCCGAAGGCGAAAGAGTTGCTGAGCACGGCATCGACACGGCGTTCGCGTGCGACGTTCGGCACATAATCCAGATCGCATTCCGGATCCGGATCGAGGAAATTGATGGTCGGTGGAATGATGCCTTCGCGCAAAGTGCCGATGGCGGCGACGAGTTCGATGGCGCCGGCCGCACCGAGCGCGTGACCGTGCATCGATTTCGTCGAAGAAACCATCAAGGTGTCGGCGTGCGCGCCGAACACGCGGCGGATCGCTCGGGATTCGGTCGGGTCGTTGGCGGGCGTGCCGGTGCCGTGCGCGTTGATGTAGCCGATATCGCTCGCGTTGAGTTGCGCATCGCTAAGCGCTGCGGTCAGCGCTTTGGCCGCGCCGTTTTCGGATGGCAATACGATATCGCCCGCGTCGGCGGACATGCCGCTGCCGGCGAATTCGGCGAGAATCGTGGCACCGCGTTTGCGCGCGTGTTCGTACTCTTCGAGGACGAAAATGCCTGCGCCTTCGCCGAGCACCATGCCGCGTCGCTGTTTGCAGAACGGACGGCAGGTGTCGTCGGCGGTGACGCGCACGGCTTCCCACGCCTTGATGGTAGGGACGGTGATGCACGCCTCGGTGCCACCGGTGACGGCAAAATCCACTTTTCCACTTTTTACCATGTCGAACGCTTGCGCCATCGCGTGGTTGGCCGACGCGCAGGCGCTGACGACGGCGAATGACGGACCGGTCAGTCCGAATTCCATGGTGACCTGACACGCTGCTGCATTCGCCATCACGCGAACGATGGTTAGCGGATGTACGCGCGGATTGTTATCCGCATAGAATCGGCGCGACTGTTCGTTGTGCGTGTTTTCGCCGCCGATGCCGGTGCCGACGATGCAGGCGGTGCGTTCACCCAATCCATCCTCACGGAACGACAAGCCCGATTGCGCAACGGCTTCGCGCGCGGCGATCAGCGCGAACTGCGAAACGCGATCGAGCAACATCAGCCGTTTCGAATCGAAATGTTTCGACGGATCCAGACCGCGCACTTCCGCGGCGACTTTCACATTGAGCACGTCGGTCGGCACGTTCGCGATCGGCCCAATTCCGGGCCGTCCTTCGCGCATCGCGTTCCATTGCGCGGTCGAATCATGTCCGAGCGCACTGATGCTGCCCATGCCGGTAATGACGACGCGCCGCATGTTTTTTTTCTCAGCGGTCGGAGCGCCTCAAGCGGGCGGTGTTGCGGATACCTGTTTTTCGGCGAGCAGTTTGTCGACGGCGTCGACCAGACCCTGCACGGATTCAGTGTCGAAATTCGGATCGCGATCGGGCAGGGTGATCTTGTAGTGATCTTCGATTTCGAAAATGATCTGCACCGCATCCAGCGACTGGATTTCGAGTTCCTTCAGCGTCGATTCGGGTTTGATCTTCGCGATATCGATTCCGGCTTCTTTGGAAATGATGCCGAAGACGGTTTCCTGCACACTACTCATGGTCTTCTCCGCGAATCGTCATGACCGTTAGATTACCGCGAGCCGGGTTGCGCGGTCGATGGCGCCGCGTCGTCGCGGCCGAGAAACAGGATCGCGATCACGATGATCGCCGAGCCGGCAAGCTGCATGGCGCCGACGTGTTCGCCGAAAACCAGCCACGAAGAAAACATCACGGCGACGAAGACGATCGCGCTCGTGGCGAAGGCGGCCGATAGCGTGGATTTGCGCAGAATCGTCATCCACGACAGAAACGCGCCGAGATAGCAGCCGATGGCGATCCATAGCCAGATCGATCCGGCCGCGCGCAGGAATGCCGCGATCGAAAAATCGAAAGCGCCGGTGGCCATGCCGGCCGTTTTCAGCGAAATCTGGCTGGCTGTTTCGAAGATCACCAGGAGCAGCCACGCCAGCGAAAAGGGAGCCGACATCTTCATCCTTCGGCGGCTGCGGCTCGCGCGTGTTCCGGCATATGGACGAATCGTGTGGCGGCGACTTCGTTGAAGAAGCGCGCGGATCGCTCGATCACCTGATCGCGTTCCTGATCGACGGTGATCATGTGATAGCTGTTTTCCAACAATACGGTTTCGACGGGGCCGCCGATGCCGCGCATGATCATGCGCACGTTTTTGAGGCTGGCCACATCGTCGTCGACCGCATGGAACACCACGCTCGGCGTGCGAATGCTGCGCAATTGCCGGCGCACGCGAAACGACAACCGATAGAATTCGGCGAGCGACGGCCACGGATTGCCGGGCAGGCCGGCCGCGGCGCTGTCGCCACTCAGCATACTGCCGGCGATGCGATTGCGAATGCGTTCGTCCTTGATGCCGTACGGAAAACATTCGAAGAATTTTTTGTTGCGGCCGAGCCCCAAGCCCACGACGAGCGGCAACAGGAACGACAATCGGCCGATCCACGGAATCGTCCATCCGTCGTAGACGAAAGTGGTGCCGTAAAGGCCGAGACCATCGACATCTTCGGGGCGATCGGCCGCCAGTTTCAGCGCGAGCAGCGCGCCCATCGACAAGCCGGCCACGAACATGTGATCGACATCCTTGCGCAAGCGATCGGCCGCTTCGCCTACGCTTCGATACCAGTCGCGCCAGCCGGTTTTGAGGAGGTCCTCTTCGTCGCCGCAATGCCCGGCGAGCTGCATCGCGTAAACGGTGAAACCCGCCTTGTTCAGTCCTTTAGCGACGAACCGCATTTCGGTCGGCGTGCCGGTCAGCCCGTGGATGAGCAGGACGCCGGAGCGGCCGCCGGGCATGTAATAGTCAGTCGGTTTTATCATGGGGCCGCAGGAATCTGAGCACGCGCTATTCTGCCGCAGCAGGCGTACAAATACCTAAAAACCCGTTAAGCAGCGGCTCTTAGGGCGCGCAAACGAGGGCTACACCCACCGCCACGGCGACCGTTGCGATCCAGCGTTGGCGCGGCACTCGTTCGCCCAGGATGAAGCGGCTGGCGATCACGATGCCGCAATACGACAACGCCATGAACGGGAACGCGACACTCAGCGGCGCCATGCTGAGCGCGGCGAACCAGATCGTGAATTCGACGACGTAAATCAGAACTCCGGAAAGAATCCACGGCGACCACAACGAGCGCAGCAAACTTTTCCCGCCTGGATCGTCGTGATGGCCGACGCCGAGTTTGAAGCAGGTCTGCCCCGCGACATCGCAGAGCACGGTGCCGAGCAACAGCGCGAAGATCAGCACGCGCGCGGCGACGATCAGGTGTGAATCGGCGCGCTACCGAGCCAACGTCGGATGACCAGCGCGATAGTCGGTCCGATGACCAGCACATGCATGCTGAAATCGGCGGTCGTACCGATCACGGTGGCTTTAAAGTGCGGCGCGTTCGACAACGGCAGCACGACGAGATGCATGAACGCGTAGATGCACACGCCGAACACCGCGCCGCATACGAGCGCGTTTCGGTTCATCCACGGCAATTTGATTGCGGCCAGACAATACAGCGCGGCTGCGCCGATCAGGATGCCGTAATGCGAGAAAAATCCGAGCAGTTCTGTGCCGATGCCGCCGGTGAACGCATCCATGCCGAGCCAGCCGCTGGCGATGGATTTCAGCACACGATCCGGCGTTACGTGCGACATGATCCCGTGAAACGTGCACGCGAAAATCAGATCGAACGTCGCGGCCAGCGCGCCTGCGCACAGGATCGCCTTGACGTAACGAAAGCCCGACGATTCGGCGGTGTGATTACTCATATATTTCCCCAGATGGCCGAAGGCTATTTCGCACAGCTATCGAGCGGTAACCGCGCGACACGCGATATGGATCCATTTCTGTCGTCGGCGGCGAAAGCGACGATCGCGCTTTTCGACAACACGACGCCCTTGGGGATTTTCAGATCGGTTTCGATGTGCGCTTGATCGAACGGTCCGGCGAACGCGCGCACGACATGATCGTGCGCGAGCGTCTTGCCTTTGTTTTCGCCGCCGTGAACGGCTGTCGAAAGACCGTTCTCGGTCAATGCAACGTAGACATTCTGTTTTCCGTCGCGCGTGATGGAAACGTGCGTCGTCGTCGGATCGGCGATATCGGCTTCGATATGCACCGGTGCATCGGCGCCGGAAGACCCCGACGGCGGCGCACCCTGAGGCCAGTTGTGCCAGAGCTGACCGTCGAGCCAGATCTGCGGGGTGTACGACTGTTCGTGCTCGCCACGCTTGACCAGTGTTTCCTGCCGCTTGGTGTAGGCGCGATCGGAGAACGGATCGCGGAATTCCGACGAATCCCAGTAGTCGACATGAAATTCGATCCCGACGAAATCCGGTTTGCCGCCGACGGCGGACATCCATTTGTCGGCGGGCGGACACGAACTGCATCCCTCGCTCGTATACAGCTCGACGAGATGCAGTGGTTTAGCATCCGGCGCCGTGCTGCAGGCGCCGTGCGCGGAGATCGAAACCATCATTGCGGCGAACATCAGAACATTACGCGACATACTGACACCTCGTGAAATCCGAACGATTTGCCCGCACCACGTATCGCGATCACGATGCGGCGCAGGCCTGCGACATACTAGAAGGGTGCGTGTGAAAATTCATGCGTCGCTGCGGCAGGCACGCCCAAGCGAGCGTTCGACGCGACGAACCGTTGCGAACCCGAGTTAGCGCGCGTTGCGCAACTCGATCGAATTCTGCACGCCTTTCACGCCGCGCGTATCGCGTGCGATCGCTTCGACGCGATCGCGCTGCGGCGTCGTATCGACCAGGCCGTGCAGGTAGACCACACCATCGATGGTCTGCACCGTGATCGTCCAGCCCGACAATTCGGCGCGGTCGCCGATTTCCAGTTCGATATTGTGCGTGATCTCGCTATCGCTGACGCAGTTGTCGCCGCTGCAGGATTTCTGCGTTTCGACCGGCGCGCATCCGCTTACCGCCGTGATGAGGACCGCCGTCAACGCGGCGCAATGAATCCATGATTTCATGTTCGCACTCCGGGAAATTTCCGCGACTATAACCAACGCGGTCGATCCTCGTAACCGCATTGCTGGCGGTAGTCTTTCGACAGTGCCTCGGGCGGGCAATGGCGATTTTTTTGCAAGAGAATCCGCACTTAGCCTGCGGCACCGGCGCGCGCGTCGGTACAAGTAATTTTTGATCAAAAATCGTAAACACTTCGACATATTTGCCTGTTAAACTACGGTTAAGTCGCGGTTCGGACGCCTTCCGATGGTCGGGAAACAGGCCGATCGACCGCCGCTTATTCACATGCCAACCGGTCTGCAGCCTTGCCAGGCAGTGGGCGATTTTTGACGATTGATTGGGGTAGACAGATGAATAGACGATTTGGTTTGCAACTGATTTTCTGCGTCCTCGCAACGCTTATGGCGATGTCCGGCGCGGTGGCCCAAAACACCTCGGCCGCACTGAGCGGACGTGTCACCGATCCGGCCGGGAATCCGGTCGCCGATGCGGTCGTCGACATCATTCACGTACCCAGCAATACGACCATCAAGGCGACGACCAATAGCGATGGCCGATTCGTCGCGCAGGGTTTGCGTGTCGGCGGTCCGTTCCAGGTGACGGCGACCAAAGCCGGCCTGGAAAACGCCGAAAAGGGCGATGTCTACCTCCAGCTCGCGCAGGAAGCCAGCATCAGTCTCGTCATGGCGCAGAAGGCCACCGAGCTGGAAGGCGTGTCGGTGACGGCCACCTCGACGTCGCAGATTTTCCAGCCCGACAACAAGGGCGTCAGCACCAACGTCTCGCAGCGCGAACTGAAGGTGATTCCGAATGCGGATCGCTCGATCCAGCAGATCGCACGTCTGGATCCGTTCATCATCCTGCAGAACAACAACACGGCCGGCGGCTTCGCTGAAATCAGCGCGCTGGGCCAGAACAATCGCTACAACAACGTGACCATCGACGCGGTGCCGACCAACGATTCGTTCGGTATTGAAGCCAACGGTCTGCCCTCGCAGAACCAGCCGCTGTCGTACGACGCCATCGACGAATACAACATTTCCACCGCCAACTACGACGTGACCAACAAGCGCGCCGTTGGCGCGGCGATCAATATCGTCACCAAGAGTGGTAGCAACGATTTTCACGGCTCGGCCTATTACGCCTACACCAATGCCAACGACATGGTCGGCAACGGCGTCAACGACACCGATTTCAACGGCTATCAGCGCAAGTGGACCGCCGGTGGAACGTTCAGCGGTCCGATCATCAAGGACACGCTGTTCTTCTTCGTCGACTATGAAGAATCCAAGCAGGTTTGTCCGTGCGGCGCCGGTTTCGGCCCGATCGGCGCGGGCGCCGACAATACCGTTCCGCTCACCACCGATCAGTTGAACCAGATCGTGTCAATCGCCAAAGGCTACGGCCTCACGCCGGGCGACCTCGCCGGAACGGGCGGCGCCAACCAGGATGAAAAACGCGGCTTGGTGAAGATCGACTGGAACATCACCGACGGCCACCGCATGAGCTTCCGCTACAACGAAACCAAGGGCGAGCAGCCGGTCATCCAGGGCAACTTCATCGGATCGAGCCCCGCGCTCGGCCTGTCGAGCTACTGGTATACGCAAGACCGCAAGCTGCGCCAGGGCGTGTTGAATTTCTATGACGACTGGTCCGGCAACTTCTCGACGGAAGCCTCGGTCTCGTATTCGAAATACGAATCGACCCCGACCGTGCTCGCGCAACAGCCGATGATCAACGTGTATGTCGACAAAGCCGACCCTGCGACGCAGAACGCCAGCGTGTATCTCGGCGAAGACCAGTTCCGCCACTACAACGTTCTCAACGTCGACACGACCACCGCGTTCTTCGCCGGTACGTGGACGTGGGGCGATCATCAGACCAAAGCGGGTTTCGATTTCCAGCGCGACAAGTTCTATAACCTGTTCGGCCGTACCGAATTCGGCAACTACACGTTCAACAGCATCGCGGATTTCGCCGCCGGAAAATTCTCTACGTACACGCTGTACTACCCGGCGCCTGGATATACGCTCAACGACATCGCCGCGCAGTGGTCGCTTAATCAATACGGCGCGTTCGCGCAGGATACGTGGCAGATCACGCCGAACCTGTCGTTGCAGTACGGCATTCGCTACGATCTGCCGCAAGCCGACGGCAAGCCGCTCTACAACCCGACCTTCAGCAATGCCTTCGGCGTGCCGAACAACAAAACGCCGGGCACCGGCGTGTTCGAGCCGCGCATGTCGTTCAACTACACGTTCGACACGGAATACAAGACGCAGCTCCGCGGCGGCGTGGGCGTATCGGAATCCGTAACGCCGGGCGTGTGGCTGTCGAATCCTTATAGCAGCAATGGTCTGACCCAGTTCACGACCGGCGCGAGCAGTGGCGTGTTCAATCCGAATCCGCTCACGCAAACGCCGCCGCCCGGTACACCGCCGGCGCCGGAAGTCGACGTGACCGATCCTAACTTCAAGCTGCCGACCGTGCTCAAGGCCAGCCTCGGATTCGATCGCGAATTGCCGTGGTGGGGTCTGGTGCTGACCGTCGAAGATCAATACTTGAACACGATCAACGGCGTGCGCTACGAGAACCTGAACTACGGCGCGCCGACCGGCAAACTGCCGGACGGTCGTACCAGCTATTGGACGAATCCGTACTACGATTTCGCCACCGGCAAAGGTGCCAGCGGCCCGGCGCCGAACCGCAATTCGAAGTATTACGACGTCGTGTATCTGACCAACACGAACAAGGGCGAAGCGAATTATCTGGCCATCCAGTTGAGCAAGCCGTTCAACGAAAACTGGTTCGGCAGCCTGGGTTTCGTCACCGGCCATGCGACGGAAGTGAATCCGGGCACGTCGTCGCAGGCCGCGTCGAACCTCAACAAGAACGTGGTGCTGAATCCGAACGAAGACGAAGCGTCGCCGAGCAACTACAGCTTCAAGCGCCGTGTGGTGTCGTCGTTGACCTGGCAACATCATTTCTTCAGCGACTATCTGTCGAGCATCTCGGCGTTCTACGACGGACATACCGGTTCGCCGTATAGCTGGGTGTTCGGTAACGACGTCAACGGCATCTGCTACAACACCACGATCGGTTCGAGCAGCCCGAGCAACTGTCCGTTCGGTCTGGCGTATATTCCGAAACCGGGCGACATCGAATTCGCCAACGGCACCTCGGATGCGGTCAAGCAGGGCTTCTTCGACTTCATCAACGGCAACAAATATCTGCGCGATCACGCCGGTTCGGTCGCCGGCCGCAATGGCGTCAACTCGGGCTGGGTCAACCAGATCAACCTGAGCCTGCGTCAGGAGATCCCGGGCATTTTCGCTGGTCGCGGCGAAATCAAGTTCGACATCCTCAACTTCTCGAATCTGCTGAACAAGAAATGGGGCAACGTGTACGACGTCGATTTCCCGTATGCGCGCACACTGGCGAATTTCGTCGGCGTCGATCCGGCCACCGGCAAATACGTCTACAGCCTGCCGACCTCCGGCGGCAAGTACGCGCCGGGCTCGGTGAAACTCGAAGATCAGTTCGCGCAGTCGCGCTGGTCGTTGCTGGTCACGGTACGCTATACGTTCTGAGTATCGAAATAGTTGCACCTGATCGACGAAACCGGCGTTCGAAAGAACGCCGGTTTTCTTTTTTGCGCTAAGCTTTCCGGATGAATACAAAAAACAAATCGGTAACGACAGTCAACGCCCGCATCGCCCCGGTGACTGGGATGGATGTTCTCTCGCGCGACGAAGTGCGCCGCCTTCGCGATGCCAGCCATGGCGGTCTGCATGCCTTGCTGCAGCGCTGTGCGCTCGCCGTGTTGACGTCCGGCAGCGAAAACGACGACGCGC
Organism: Rudaea sp.; assembly: GCA_040002515.1. Classification (GTDB taxonomy): domain Bacteria; phylum Pseudomonadota; class Gammaproteobacteria; order Xanthomonadales; family Rhodanobacteraceae; genus Rudaea. The sequence goes on from JBDUEI010000090.1 coordinate 33,014, forward strand.
TCGACATTTTCCAACGCTATCCGGATTTCGACATCCAGGTCCTGCAGCAGGATCGCGGCATCAAACTCGAATTGAACAATGCGCCGGCCAGCGCGTTCGTCGAAGGCAAAATCATCCGCGGTATCCACGAATTGTTGTTCGCCGTGCTGCGCGACATCGCCTATGTCGCCACGCAAATCGATGCCGGACGTTTTCAGCTCGATGATTCGCACGGCATCACCCATGCCGTGTTCGAAATCTTGCGCAACGCGCGTTTGCTCAAACCCAACATCGAACCGAATATGGTCGTGTGTTGGGGCGGACATTCGATTTCGCGCCTGGAATACGATTACACCAAGGAAGTCGGCTATCAGCTCGGCTTGCGTGGCTTCGATATCTGCACCGGTTGCGGTCCGGGTGCGATGAAAGGTCCGATGAAAGGTGCCGCGATTGCGCACGCGAAACAGCGTCTACGCTCGAAGCGCTACATCGGAATCACCGAGCCCGGCATTATCGCAGCGGAATCACCGAACGCGATCGTCAACAATCTGGTCATCATGCCGGATATCGAGAAACGTCTCGAAGCGTTCGTGCGAACCGGCCACGGCATCATCGTTTTCCCAGGCGGTGTGGGAACCGCCGAGGAAATTCTTTATCTGCTCGGAATCCTGTTGCATCCGAAAAATGCGGGAATTCCGTTTCCACTGATTTTTTCCGGACCGAAAGAATCGGCCGCGTATTTCGAGCAGATCGATGCGTTCCTGAAACTCGCGCTCGGCGATTCCGTCTCGCAGTACTATCAGATCGTCGTCGGCGATCCGCAGCAGACGGCACGACTCGTCGCGAAAGGCATTCACGACGTGCGCCAGTATCGCCTGCACAATCAGGATGCGTTTTTCTTCAACTGGGCGCTGACCATCGAGCACGCGTTCCAACAGCCGTTCCGTCCCACGCACGAGAACATGTCGGGACTCAATCTGCATCGCGATCAGCCGCACCATCTGCTCGCCGCCGACCTGCGGCGCGCGTTCTCCGGCATCGTGGCCGGCAATGTCAAAGAGGACGGCTTGCGTGCGATCGCGGCGCACGGTCCGTTCGTGATCGACGGCGATCACGAAATCATGCTCGCGTTGGACGCCCTGCTCAACAGTTTCGTCATGCACCAGCGCATGAAACTGCCGGGCAGTGTGTACGTCCCGTGTTATCGCATCAAGACCGACGGTGGCTAGACCGCCCGCATTATCGCGAGCGGTCCGGCGTAATTATTCGTGACGAGCCGCGTCGCGGCCTTCGTCGCGGTGATGATCCTTGATTTTTTCTTTGTGCTTCGTAACCTGCCGGTCGAGCTTGTGGACGAGTGCGTCGATGGCGGCATACATATCCGTGGCCTGCGCTTCGGCGTGGACGATCTTTTTTCCGGAACAGTTGACGGTGGCTTCGACGGTGTGCAGAAGTTTCTCGACACTCAATACCACGGTCACGTTGTGCAGATGATCGAAGTGCCGGACGATGCGCTCGAATTTGCTCGTAACGTATTCGCGCAATGCGTCGGTAATGGCGACTTGATGGCCTGTGACGATAATCTGCATGACAACCTCCTAGTTGAATATCCGATCGCCGCGAACGCATCGTTCAACGTCGCGACAGTGAGTTTGACCGGCGGGGGCAGCGCAGGTTCCCGTTCTCCTCCTAGCCCAATCGGCTGCGTTCGTTGGACGACGGAATATGCAGCGCCTCGCGATATTTCGCGACCGTACGCCGCGCCACTTCGATGCCGCGCCGATTAAGCTCCGCGGCGAGTGCTTGATCCGATAACGGCTTGACCGGTTTTTCCTCGTCGATCAATTTGCGGATCATGGCCTGGATCGCTGTGGCCGATGCCGCACCGCCGTCGATGGTCGAGACGCCGGACGAGAAGAAATACTTGAACTCGAACGTTCCGCGCGGTGTGTGCAGGTATTTGCGCGTGGTCACACGCGACACCGTCGATTCGTGCATGCCGATTTCTTCGGCGATATCGCGCAGCACGAGCGGACGCATCGCTTCGGCGCCGAATTCGAGGAATGCGCTTTGCGCACGCACGATTGCCGTTGCGGTTTTCAGCAACGTTTCTGCGCGCGTCTGCAAACTTTTTATCAGCCAGCGCGCTTCCTGCATCTGGCCACGCAGATACGTCGCATCGTCACGCCGCGCGCGCGCGATCAGCGAACTGTAATGCTGATTGATCGCCAGCTTCGGCTGGCAGTGCGGACTCAGGCTGACCACCCATTTGCCGCCGACGCGATGCGCATACGCGTCCGGCGCGACGAATTCTGTCTTGCTCGGATTGATCTGCGCGCCGGGTTTCGGATCGAGCGAACGGATCAGCGCGATGGCTGCATCGAGATCGTCCGCTTCGGTGTTCAATTGTTTACACAGCCGCGCGCGATCGTTGCGCGCGAGCGCTTCGAGATGTTGACTGGCCAGCAATCGCGCCGTCGTCCAGCCCGGAAGCGTGCGATCGAACGTATCGAGCTGCACGACCAGGCATTCGCTCAAGTTCCGGCTGGCGATGCCGACCGGATCGAAATGCTGGATGCGATGTCGCATCGCCTCGATCTCGTCGAAGCCGGCCTGATGATCCATGCTCGCGAGAATCTGCTGGATCACTTCGGCGCTTTCGTGGAGATAACCGTCGTCGTCGATCGCCTCGATGATCGTGGCGCCGATGGCGCGGTCGCGGTTCGACAATTGCGTGAGATTGAGCTGCCACAACAGATGATCGCGCAGATCTTCCGGTTCCTGATCCTGCGATTCCATGCTCTCCGCATCGTCCGGCGCAGCGCCGCCACCGTACTCGAAACGGTCGAGGCTGAATTCCATCGAATCGCTGTATTCGATGTCGGCGGCGATCACTTCGGTTTCGGGCGTGGTTTCCGGCGCTGCGATTTCGGCGGGCGTATCGTCGCCGCTGGCGCTGTCGGGCGTGTCGTTTTCCGTCGTGGGCTCGGCCATTTCCAGCAACGGGTTCGACTCGAGCGCTTCCTGCAGCTCCATCTCCAACTCGACGCTGGACAGCTGCAACAGGCGGATCGCCTGCTGCAGTTGCGGTGTGAGCGCGAGTGACTGGTTGAGTCGAAGATGTAGCGCTGGCTTCACGTGCTTCCCGGTTCGGCGATGGACGTCCTAGGCAAGGATAATGCCGAATCGGGGCGGTGCGTCAATCGTCACGGACGATATATACTGAAGTGGTTGCCGCAGCCCTCAGCGCAAGTTCATTTTTGATCGCATCGCACTGCGATCCGACCGCGCGACGCGGCGCCGCTACATGCGGAATTCTTTGCCCAGATAGACTTCACGCACGCGCTCGTTGGCGAGCACGGCGGCGGGCGATCCTTTGGCGAGTACCGCGCCATCGCTCATGATGTAGGCGTGATCGCAGATGCCGAGCGTTTCGCGCACGTTGTGGTCGGTGATCAAAATACCGATGCCGCGCGCTTTCAACTGACGCACGATGCGCTGGATTTCGACGACGGAAATCGGATCGATGCCGGCAAACGGTTCGTCGAGCAACATGAAACGCGGTTTCGCCGCGAGTGCGCGCGTGATTTCGACGCGCCGTCGTTCGCCGCCGGACAGACTCAAACCTTTGCTGTCGGCAATGTGCGCGATCTGCAATTCGTCGAGCAGCGATTCCAGTTCCGCGCGACGGCCGGCGGCATCGAGATCTTCGCGCAGTTCCAGAATCGCAAGTACATTTTCCGCGACGGTGAGTCGACGAAACACCGACGGTTCCTGCGGCAGATAGCCGACGCCGAGCTTCGCGCGCGCATGCATCGGCATTTGCGTAATGTCGTGTTTGTCCAGCGTGATGCGGCCCTGATCGGCGCCGATCAGTCCAACGACCATGTAGAAGGTGGTCGTTTTTCCCGCACCGTTCGGTCCGAGCAAACCGACGACTTCGCCCTGCGCGAGCTGGAAGTCGAAATCGCGAACGACCGCGCGTCCGCGAAAACTTTTCTGCAAACCGACGGCCTTGAGCATCAGTGTTTCTTCGGCGCCGCGTCGGCCGATTTCTCCGATTTGGTCTTCGGCGTGCCGGGGAACCCGCAATTGTTCGCTGTCGCGGGCGCAGCGACCGCCGACTTGGCCTCGAACACGATATGCACGCGGCTGCTCGGCGATTTGTCGCCGCTTTCCATCTCGCCGGTGTTGGTGTTGTAGATCATGTTCTCGCCGTGGAATTCGCTTTTGCCTTTCTGCACGACGACGACATTATTGGTCAGCACGGCGATGCCGGTGATGTTGTTGTAATCGATCTTCAGCGCATCGGCCGTCATCAGATTGCAGTCGACGTCGTGCACTTGTTCCATGTGCGCAGGTTTGCCGGTCAGCACCAGACGTCGAATGCCGCCGATGTTGCCGCTCTCGTCGGCGACACCGGTCGGATTCTTGTAGATCACCGCATGATCGCCATGCGATTTCAGCGAGCCTTGCGTGATTTTCACGTCGCCATCCAGATTCGTGATATCCGGATCGTTCGATGTTCCCGTTTTGCTCTGCGTGGATTTCTGATAATTCGCATCGATGTTCATCGGCTGCTGCCGATCGGTTTCGAGCGCGCTTACGAACGGCGCAAATGCGAATGCGAAGCCCGCAACAAAAATTCGACCGGCGTTATTTTTCATTGGCGTGGCCTGACGGCAGCGAAATCCAGTGTACGTCCGAAAGCAATTCGGTTTCCTTCATCGCCAGATCCGATTTCATGCCGATACCGTGCACGACATGACCCGGGTCGGTGATCGTCGTAAGCGCGGCGGTTTCAAGTTTCTTTTCCTGAGAACGCGGCGCCGTGGAGCCTTTTACTTTCGGCGGCGTCGTTATTGTGAGGTCCGAGGTCTGCAATTTTACCGGAGTTGTCTTCGGTGTCGGAATGCGGTTCATGTCCACGTTTCCTTCCAGCCGCATGATCGATCCATCCTTGTTGACCCACGCCGAATCCGACGTGCCTTTCCACACATTGCCATTGCCGTCGAGGATTTCATAGTTCGGCGAGGTGACGAACATCGATCCGTCGTCTTCCTTGCGCACCATGCGCGGCGCGACGATGCTGAAAGAGTGCTGGCCGAATTCATCGAGCGAATCGACGCTGAAATTCGTCAACGTGTAATCCGAGCGCGGCGGCCCGACGAAATCCTGCGATTGATCGCGCGCGACATACACCCACACCACGATCTGCGTGAGTAGCGCCAGCGCGGCCATCGCGAAAATCGTGACGACCAGCTTGCGTTCCATCAGCGCGGACTTCCGATGTCGGCGTCGGTTTTGCCTTGCGCAAACAGCAGCAGATCGCACACTTCGCGCACCGCGCCGTCGCCGCCGCGATGCAAGGTGTGCCAGTGCGCATGATCGCGCGCCGACGGATGCGCGTTGGCGACAGCGATACCGAGCCCGACGCGACGCATCACGGGCACGTCGGGCGCATCGTCGCCGCAATACGAACATTGTTCGGGCGTGAGCTTGAGTGCGTCGATGATCTCGTTGAAGCAGGCGAGTTTGTCGTCCTGGCCCTGATAGACGTGCGCGATGCCGAGCTCGGCGGTGCGCTCGGTGACGATAGGACTCATGCGGCCGGTAATGATCGCGACTTCGATGTCGTTCGCAATCAGACGTTTCAGACCCAACCCGTCCTGCACGCAAAACGCTTTGAGTTCGCGGCCGTCGTCGGAAAACCAGAGTTTGCCGTCGGTGAGTACGCCATCGACATCGAACACGGCGAGTTTGACGCGCGCGGCGCGATCCAGAATGGTTTGCGGCAGGTCTTTGAAGTGGGCGTAAGGCATGAGGACAGGAACGGCGCCTCGTGGCGCGCGGGTTCTGGAGCGGTATTTTCGCCTGTCGGGGTTAACAAACGCAAAAGGCGCGACCGAATCACTTCCTCGCGTCATTCCGGCCTTCGCCGGAATGACGAGCCGGGGTGAGTTAGACGACGCGTGCCCGCAGCAAGTCGTGAATGTTCAGAGCGCCGACGACGCGATTGTCGTTGTCCACGACGAGCAAGGCGTGAATCTTGTGTGCTTCCATCAACCGCGCCGCTTCGATCGCCAACTTGTCTTGGCTGATCGTCTTGGGTTTCGCGGTCATCAACATCGTAACGGGTGTCACGCGCAGATCGACTTTCGTGTTATCGAGCGCACGACGCAAATCGCCGTCGGTGAACACGCCGAGCAATCGCTCCTGCGCGTCGACGATCGCGGTCATGCCCAGGCCTTTGCGCGTCATTTCCATCAACGTGTGCGACAAACTCGAATCGGCGTTCACGCTCGGGATCTGATCGCCGGTGTGCATGATGTCGCTGATGTGCAGCAGCAATCGACGGCCCAGACTGCCCGCCGGATGCGAACGCGCGAAATCCTCATCGGTGAAACCGCGCGCTTCGAGCAGCGCGATAGCCAACGCATCGCCCATCACGAGCGCTGCGGTCGTGCTGGCCGTGGGCGCAAGGCCGAGCGGACAGGCTTCGGCCGGAACGCTCACGTCGAGATGCACGTCGCCCATCGCAGCGAGCGAGGAATCGGTGTTGCCCGTCATCACGATGAGCGGGATGCCCTGGCGTTTGATCACCGGCAGGATGGTCAGCAATTCGTCGGTCTCGCCGGAGTTCGACAATGCGAGAACCACATCCTTCTGCGTGATCATGCCGAGATCGCCATGACTGGCTTCGCCGGGATGCACGAAGAACGCGGGCGATCCGGTCGAGGCCAAGGTCGCTGCGATCTTGCGCGCGATATGGCCTGATTTGCCCATCCCGGATACGACAATGCGGCCCGGGCATTCGAACATGAGTTGGCACGCGCGCAGGAACGCATCGTTGATGCGGCCTTTGAGAACGTCGATCGCACGCGCTTCTGTGTCGATCACGGTGAGCGCACTGCGCATCAGCGAAGAGGGATCGAGCATGGGGTGCGTCACCACCGATTCGGGCACGACAACGGTTTGAAGTTGAGCGTTCATGAATAGGGATCGTAAGAGTGAAATCGCGGGCTCGTCCGGTTCCCGGTATCTGCCGCTCAGGTTTTTCAGTACCATGCGCAACCCCATTGTAACCTGTACAACCCCGTGCAGGCGTATGACGGTCCGCGGCCGGCTGCCGTCGCAACTATCGCAGGCGCGCGCCGAATGCCCTCCGTACGCCAGAATCCGGCCTTCCGATGAACACTGAAACCATCAAGAATCTGATCGAACAGGGTTTGCCCGGCGCGCAGGCGCAGGTGCACGGCCCGGACGGCGTGCACTTCGAGGCCACAGTGGTGTCTTCGGTTTTTGCAGGAAAGCTGCCGTTGGCCCGACATCGGATGGTTTATGCGACGCTCGGCGAGTTGATGGGTGGAGAAATACACGCGCTATCGTTGAAAACGTTGACGCCGGACGAAGCGTCGCACGGTAAAAGTTAGCTTCGGCAAAAAAGCGGCATCGATCGGAATGCGGCGCCTGGCGGATCGCGAGGCGTCAAGGGATTATCTGGAGCGGTAGCGAAACCATGGACGGCTCGGAGAGCGTAATGGCAAAAATTGTGATCAGCGGTGGCGAACCCTTGAAGGGCGATGTCTGGATTTCCGGCGCGAAGAACGCGGTGTTGCCGATTCTGGCAGCGACCTTGCTCGCCGACGAACCAATGACCATCGGCAACGTACCGCATCTGCACGACGTCACCACGACCATGGAAGTGCTCGGCCAGATGGGCGTGCAGCTCACCATCGACGAGCGCATGCACATCCACGTCGATCCGCGCACGGCCGATAAGTATTTCGCGCCGTACGATCTGGTCAAGACCATGCGCGCATCGATTCTCGTGCTCGGCCCGCTGGTCGCGAAGTTCGGCCAGGCCGATGTCTCGCTGCCCGGCGGCTGCGCGATCGGATCGCGACCGGTCGACCTGCACATTCGTGGACTCGAAGCGCTCGGCGCAACGATCACCGTAGAAAACGGCTATATCAAGGCACGCGCGAAACGTCTGCGCGGCGCCAACATCGTCATGGATCTTGTCACCGTCACCGGCACCGAAAACATCATGATGGCCGCGGCACTCGCGCAGGGCACGACGGTCATCGACAACGCGGCGCAAGAACCCGAAGTGGTCGATCTGGCCAACTGCCTGAACGCGATGGGCGCGCAGGTCAGCGGCGCGGGCACCAGCCGCATCGTCATCGACGGTGTCGAGCGTCTGCACGGCACGCATTACGATGTGTTGCCGGATCGCATCGAAACCGGCACGTTCCTGGTCGCCGCCGCAATTACCGGCGGCCGCGTCATGGCCAAACGCGCGCGTCCGAAGACGCTCGATGCCGTATTGCAAAAACTCGAAGAAGCCGGCGCCGAAATAAATACGGGCGCCGACTGGATCGAAGTGAACATGGAAGGCAAGCGGCCCAAAGCGGTCGACATCACGACCGCGCCATACCCCGCATTTCCGACCGATATGCAGGCGCAATTCACCGCGCTGAATTCCGTCGCCGAAGGCGTCGGCACGATTACCGAAACTGTGTTCGAGAATCGCTTCATGCACGTGCACGAACTCGAACGTCTCGGCGCGGACATCAAGCTCGAAGGCAACATCGCCGTGATCAAAGGTGTCGAAGGCATGTCCGGCGCGCCGCTGATGGCGACCGACCTGCGCGCATCGGCATGCCTCGTGCTCGCCGGCCTCGTTGCGAAGGGCGACACGACCGTCGACCGCATCTATCACATCGATCGCGGCTACGAGTGCATCGAGGAAAAGCTCGGTTCGCTCGGCGCGAAGATTCGGCGCCTACCATCCTGATTGGCTAAGCAAAAACACATCGTCGTCCTGAGCGCGTCGGCCGGCGCAGGACATGTGCGCGCTGCGCAGGCGCTGTGCGAAACGGCATTGCGCGATTTTCCGGGTTTGCGCACAACGCATATCGATGTGCTCGATCTCGTGCCATCGAGTTTTCGCAAACTCTATTTCGATTCGTATCTCAAACTGATCGAAAAGATGCCGCTGCTGTGGGCGTATCTCTATCAGCACACCGATCGTCCCGCCGATAAATCCAAGCTATCGACGATTCGCAAACAGCTCGAACGTCTCAACACGCGCAAGCTATATGCTGAACTCGAACGCCTCGCGCCGGACGCGATCGTGTGTACTCATTTTCTAGCGCCAGAACTTTTGTCGCGTCGCATCGCAAAAGGCAAATTGACGACACCGGTGTGGGTTCAAGTCACCGATTTCGACGTTCACGCGTTGTGGATTCATCCGCACATGAGCGGCTATTGCGTGGCGAACGAAGAAGTCGCGTGGCGCATCGCGCAGCGCGGGATCGATTCTCGACAGGTACACGTCACCGGCATTCCGATCGCGCCGCAATTTTCCGAAACGTTGGATGCGCGCGCGTGCGCGATCGAACTCGGTCTCGATCCCGACGTCACGACGTTATTGATGATGGCCGGCGGTGCCGGTGTCGGCGGCATCGAAACTCTCGTCGAACGTTTGGCCGCGGTGCAGAGCAATCCGGCGCAGCCGCGATTTCAGATCGTCGCGCTCGCTGGTAAAAACGCAAAACTGCTCGCGGCATTGCGATCGGTCGCAACGAAATATCCCGGCATCGTCTTCCCGATGGGTTTCACGCGCACGATCGAGCGTGCGATGGCCGCCGCGGATATTGCGATCACCAAACCCGGCGGATTGACGACCTCGGAATGTCTGGCCCTGCAATTGCCGATGATTCTCGTCGCGCCAATTCCCGGTCAGGAAGAACGCAACGCCGATTATCTGCTCGAATGCGGTGTGGCGATGAAAGCGCCGGACGCCGCAGCGCTTGAATACAAATTGATGCGGTTGTTGTCTGCACCCGCGCTGCTCGAATCGATGCGCAGCCGCATGCGCGATATCGCGCGCGCCGATGCGGCCACGCGTGTGCTGTCTCTTATTTCGACGTCGCTAAACGCATCGTAATCGTTTCGCCGTTTTTCTCGACTTGTTCGATCTGCACCGGCAACCAGCCGCGCTGCGGCGCGAACCAATACGTGGTCTGGCGCTTGCTGTCGTTACCACGATCACGTGTGACTTTCACCGCATCGATATTGGTCGAGCCGAGCGACACCGTTTCGTGTCCGGCTTGCACATAGTTCTGGTCTGCGATTTGCGTTTTGTCGATCACCGGATAATTCAACGTCGATTTTCCCGATTTCAGATCGGCCATGAGCGCCAGCGCAACGAGATGGCGATCCATCGCCGGCGAGGCGAGCGCGACATTCGCCGATTTTCCGTTGTCGTCCACACTCGCCGATTTCGCGTTCCAGTCGCACGTGATCGATGTGCTTCGCGATTTGAGCGCCTTCTGCGAGTACGCATAGGTCAGGCATTCCGGACCACTCGCGCGCCACGTGAACGTGGATTTTTCCTGGATTTCGACACCGAGCATCGCAGCGACCCCTGACGTGCCATGCGTCTGGCTCACGAATTCCCAATCGTTGCCGGCATTGCGCAAGTCGAGCGTCGCTTTACCTTGTTGCTTGCCGTTGCGCAGCACGTCGTAGTCTGCGTGGAACGGCGCGAGTGGCGCGGTTTCGGCGGCCAATCCGAACGATGAAACGAGCAGGGATATCGAAACGAGAGCGGTTCGCGAAAACATAAATAACTCCAGCGAATTTTCGCGCAGCCTTGCACGCGATCGCTGAACGCAACGTTACATATGCAGTTCGTCGTCTTCACGCATCTTCAATGGATGTGAGAGCGGGCGGCCGTCGAACAGCACACTGCTCGCGTCGAGGCGAACGCGCTGCGTGGCGATAAGTCGAATCGATGCGATCAGCAGGCGATGTTCGAGAGGCAACAGACGCGACGCCAATTTCGCTGCATCGTCGTGTTCGCCAATCGTCAGTTCGGTTTGCGCGATGACGGGTCCGCCGTCCAGTTCCGGCGTGACGAAATGCACGCTCGCGCCGTGCACACGATCGCGACCATCCAATGCACGTTGATGCGTTCGCAATCCCGGATATTTCGGCAACAGCGATGGATGGATGTTGATCATGCGGCCGCGCCATCGCTCCACGATGGCCTCGTCGATGACGCGCATGAAACCGGCCAGGACGATCAGATCGGGTTGGAATTCGGCGGCGCGATCGAACAACGCATAATCGAATTCCGCACGATGTGTATACTTTTTCGCATCCAGCGCGACGCTGGGAATGCCGTCTTGAGTTGCGGTCGCGACAGCGCGCGATGCCGGTTTGTCGCTGCACAACACCACCACATCGATAGCAAGTTCACCGCTGCGTTGCGCCTCGATGATTGCCTGGAAATTGCTACCGCGACCCGATGCGAACACCGCGACGCGCAGGCGCGATGTGATCGGCGCATTCAATGCGCGGCGAAAACTATCCACGTCGAATAACCGATCCTCTTGCGCGATTCGAATATCATGGCGCTTGGTCTTTGGACGTCCAAATGGCTCAGCGGATCGCCACGCGCTCGGCGGCGCCGGTCGATACGACCTGGCCGATCTGTTTGGCGTTCAGTCCAAGCTGGGCGAGATTCGCGATTGTCGTCGACGCTTCGTTCGCGCCCACAATCACCGTGTAGCCGATGCCGCAATTGAACGTGCGCCACATTTCGTGTTGCGCCACATTGCCTTCGCGCTGCAGCCAATCGAACACGGGCGGCATCGTCCACGTAGCGCTGTCCAGTTCGATGCCCAGGTGATCAGGCACCACGCGAATGATGTTTTCGATCAACCCGCCGCCGGTGATGTGCGCCATGCCGTGAACGCCTTGCATCGTGAGCAGGGCGAGGATCGGTTTCACATAGATCGTGGTTGGCGCGATCAGCGCGTCGGCGAGTTTGACGCCGTTCAAATCCAGATCGAAGCCGCCGTTGTCGGTCGTCACGCCGGCGCGCGCGACGATCTTGCGCACCAGCGAATAACCGTTCGAATGCAAACCGCTTGATTCGATACCGATGATCGCGTCACCGGCCTGGATTTTTGCGCCGTCGATGAGATTCGATTTCTCCACCGCGCCGACGCTGAATCCGGCCAGATCATATTCGCCCGGCGCGTACATGTCCGGCATTTCTGCTGTTTCGCCGCCGATCAGCGCGCAGCCGGCCAGTTCACACCCTTTGGCGATGCCGCCGATCACGCTGACCGTGGTATCCACGTCGAGCTTGCCGGTCGCGAAATAGTCGAGGAAAAAAAGCGGTTCGGCGCCTTGTACGAGCACATCGTTGACGCACATCGCGACCAGATCGATGCCGATCGTGTCGTGACGCTTGAGCATCTGCGCGAGCTTGAGTTTCGTGCCGACGCCATCCGTGCCCGATACCAAAACGGGTTCGCGATAGCGCCCGCCCAGTTCGAACAGCGCGCCGAAACCGCCGAGGCCGGCCATCACTTCCTTGCGGAACGTGCGCGCGACCAGCGGTTTGATGCGTTCGACCACTTCTTCGCCAGCGTCGATATCGACACCGGCGGCGCGGTAAGTGAGTGCCTCTTTCTGGGCCATGGCGCGTTCGCGGGAGTGAGCCGCGAATGATAGACGTTCGCGCCGCGATTGGGCAGACTGGCGCCATTGGCCTGTCCAGGACGACGCCGTGCGCCGCGTGCTCTCGCTCAATCTATTGTTCTCGATCATTTGGTTTGCATCGCCCGCGTTCGCCGCCGGGCTGTACAGCGGGCAGGTGCCGGTCAACTCGCAGGCCGAGGGTGAACGCGCCGAAGCGCTGAAAAACGCGCTGGCTCAGGTCATCGTCAAGGTCAGCGGCGACAGCGCGATCCTGACCCGTCCGGAAATCGCCAAAGCCGTCGCCGGCGCCGGACGTTACGTCCAGCAATACCAATACACGCAGGAAATCGTCAACGACGGCGGCCAGCCGCACGCGCGCTTAAGCCTCGTGGCCCAGTTCGATCGCGATGCCGTCGATCAGCTCGTCGGCGGCGCAGCCAAGGGCGGGGACGCGTCGAGCGCGGCCGTCGATACGAAACCGCAAAGTTTCCGCGTTTGGGTCAATGGCGTGACGTCCGCCGACGCGTATGCGCGGCTGGTCGGAACTTTGACCCGAAACGAACTGGTGCGCGGCGTTCAAGCCGAACAGGCGCGCGGCGACGGCGTCGAATTGAAAATCGATACGGTAGGTCCGCTGCAGCGCGTACTCGATTCGCTCGGCAACGGACCGATTCGCGTCGCCAACGCCAAACCGCCGGTCGAAGGCGTGGATGCGTTGCTCGACATGCAGCCCTGATGGCGTCATCCGACAAAATCGCCGCCGCGACGATTCATTCGCCGTGGCGTCATTTGCCGAATGCGCTGACGGCGTTGCGCATGCTGTTGGTGATCCCGCTGGTTTGGCTGATTCGCGATCGCCGGTACGATGCGGCGGTCGTCGTGGCGCTCGTCGCCGGCATTACCGACGCTCTGGACGGCTGGCTGGCCAAGCACTTCCAGTGGCAAAGCTGGATCGGCAGCGTGCTCGATCCGATCGCCGACAAACTTATGCTGATCGGCTGCTTCGTTTCTTTAGGTTTTGTCGGCGCACATCCGGAATGGCTGACGGGACTCGTCGTCGGCCGCGACGTGCTGATCGTCGCCGGCGCCGTTGCGTATCACAACTTGATCGGACGCATCAGCGGCGAACCGACGCTACTGTCGAAAATCAATACCTGCGTGCAGATCGTCTACGTGATCCTACAACTGGTCAATCTCACCACATGGTTTGAGGTGCCGCGCGCGGCGATTACGTTCGCGATTTACGTCACGGCCATCGTCACCGTGGCCAGCGGCATTCAATACGTCGCGATCTGGTCGGCCAAAGCCATCCAGGTCAAGCGCAGCGGGCAGGCGCGATGACGCCGAAGATCGCACAACGTTGGCAACTTCTCGCGCTGGTCGTGCTGATCGGCGCGGCGCTGTATGCGTTGTCGCCGGTGCTGACGCCGTTCGTGGTCGCGGCGATTTTCGCGTACCTGTTCGATCCGCTCGTGGATCGTCTGCAGCGCTGGAAACTCAGCCGAACCTTGGCCACGACCATCGTCTTTCTGGTGCTGCTGATCGCGCTCATCGTCGTGCTCGTACTGTTGATTCCGTATCTGCAGCGGCAGATCGCGACGCTGGTACGCCATCTGCCGGAGTGGATCGCGTGGGTGCAGAGCGACGGCGTTCCGTGGCTCAACGAGAAATTCAACCTGAACCTCGAAGCGCCGGACATGCAGCAAATCACCGGTGTGCTGCAGCAGCACTGGAAAGAGGCCGGCGGTTTTGCCGCAACCGTGGTGGCGACCGTCTCGAAATCCGGACTCACGCTCGTTTCGTGGATCGTGCATGTGGTGATCGTGCCCGTCGCGTTCTTCTATCTGCTGCGCGATTGGCACGTGATGATCCGCTTCATCCACGATCTGTTGCCACGCTCCGTCGAGCCGACCGTCGTGCGTCTGGCGCGCGAGTCCGACGAAACCCTGAGCGGATTCGTGCGCGGACAGGTTTCCGTGATGCTCGTCCTCGGCGGACTGTATGCCGTCGCGTTGTGGGCGGTCGGACTCGACATCGGCCCGCTGATCGGCATCGTCGCCGGCCTGATCAGTTTCATCCCGTATCTCGGCGGCATCAGCGGCATTCTGATGGGCGTCATCGCCGCGGTCGTGCAATACCACGACGGTTTCCACGTCGCGCTGGTCCTCATCGTGTTCGCCATTGGGCATCTGCTCGAAGGTTACGTACTGGTGCCGCGCATGGTTGGAGAGAAAATCGGCTTGCATCCGCTAGCCGTCATTTTCGCCGTGCTTGCCGGCGGCGAACTGTTCGGATTCCTCGGCGTCCTGCTCGCGCTGCCGATCGCGTCGGTGTGCATGGTCGTACTGCGATATTTACATGAACGTTATCGCGCCAGCGATCTGTATCGGCACGGGCGCGAAAAAACCATCATCGTGCCGGGCGAAGCGGATCTCCTCGTCGTCGCCGCCAACGGCGACGCGATCGACAAGGCGAACATCACTCCTCCATGAGTCAGCAATTGCCGCTGACGCTGCGCTGGCCCGCGCAGCAGCGTTTCGACACCTACATCCCCGACGGCAACGCCGCGACGGTCGATGCCGTGCGCGAAGCGGGCCTTTCCGAAACGCCGTGGATATTCGTGACCGGACCGCGCGGCCTCGGCAAAACGCATTTGCTGTTCGCGGCGTGCGCGCTTGCGTCAGAACAGAATCGAACGGCGCAATATCTGCCGTTGACAAAAATCGCGACGAGTCGCGATGAATCGATTCGCGCTTTCGGCGGCAGCGAATTCGTTGCGATCGACGACGTCGACGCCATCGCCGGCGATGCAAAGGCCGAGCACGCATTGTTCGATTTGTTCAATCGCTTGCGTGCCGAGAAATCCACCGCCGTGTTCGCAGGTTCCGCTCCGCCCGCACAACTCGGCATCGGTCTTCCGGACCTCGTGTCGCGTTTGTCCAGTTGCACGCAGATGACGTTGAAACCGTTGCAGGACGACGCGCGCCGCAAAGCCGTTCGCGTGCGCGCGGCGGCGCGCGGCATCGAACTCGACGATGCCGTGATCGACTGGATGTTCGATCACACGCCGCGCGATCTGGGCAGTCTCGCCGAACTCATCGAACGAATCGATCGCGAATCGCTCGCCGCCAAACGACGCATTACCGTGCCGTTCTTGCGCCAACTAATCGGCGGGGCGTAGTCCGGAATTCAATTCGGCCAGCCGTTGCGGCGTGCCGATATCGTTCCATGCTCCGTGAAAATGCACGCCCTCGATTTCTTCTCGACGCATCGCTTCGCGCAGGATCGGCGCCAGCGGAAATTTCCCGTCGCCGCAACCGTCGAGCAACGCCGATCGGTACGCGCCGATGCCGGCGAAGGTCAATCGCGGCGACGGTTCGTCGAAGAGTTTACCGTCGCGAAGCACGAAATCGCCATTGGGATTGTGCGCGGGATTGTCGACCATCACCAGATACGCGAGCGAATGTATACGTTGCGGCAATGTGGAAAAATCGAAATCCGTGAACACATCGCCATTGACCGCAATGAACGGCTCGTGGCCCAGAAACGCCAGCGCGCGGCGCATGCCGCCGCCGGTTTCCAGCGGTTCGGGCCCTTCGTAGGAATAGCGGATGCGAAGCTGCCACTGCGATCCGTCGCCGAGACGTTCGGCGAACTGGTTGGCCAGATGCGAGGTATTTATCACCACCTCGCGCACGCCGGCTCGTACGAGTTTTTCCAGATGCCACACGATCAACGGCTTGCCACGCACGTCGAGCAGCGGTTTCGGCGCCACGTCGGTCAGCGGTCGCATGCGCTCGCCGCGACCCGCCGCGAAAATCAGCGCGCGTTCGATCACGATACGGTGGAACCGCTGCGATGCCGAGGTTTCGTCACGTCGCGACCGTCGATGGCGCGTTTCAGCAATGTGGAAAAATCCACAAGTTCCGGATAGGACGACGACACGCTCAGCACGTAATTCACGACCAGCGGCAGATCGTTCAGATAATTCGCCTTGCCGTCGCGATAGTTGAGGCGACAAAACAATCCGAGCACTTTGACGTGCCGCTGCAATCCGATCAGATCGAACCAGCGCCGAAAACGCGCGCCATCCACATCGACGATGCCCGCACCGACGAGCTTGATCCGATACGCTTCCACCCAGGTGTTGACGCGCTCGATCGGCCACGCGATATAGCAATCGCGAAGCAGCGAAGCCAGGTCGTACGTGATCGGCCCGAGCATCGCGCCCTGGAAATCGATAATCGCCGGATTGCCATGATCGGCGATCAGCAGATTGCGGCTGTGATAATCGCGATGCATGAAGCGTCGCGGCTGCGCGTCTGCGGCGTTGGCGATATAACGCAACGCCGCTTCGAGCACGTCCCATTCGTCGCAGCTCGGTTCGAATCCGAGATGACGCAAAAGAAACCAGTCGGCGAGCAATTCCATTTCGGGAATCGTCCGCGTCGAATCGAATACCGGCAAATCGTTCGCGGAAACCCGTTCCTGCATGCGCAGCAACGCATCGAGCGCGTCGCCGTAAAGTGCATCGACCGACGCATCATTCAACTCCGGCAGATACGTGCGTGCGCCCAGATCTTCCATCAGCACGAATCCGTTCTCGACGTCGGCGGCGAAGACGTCCGGCGCATGCAAACCTGCCGCGCGCAAACGCGCGCCGATGTCCAGCCAAGGCCGGACGTCTTCCAGTTCAGGCGGTGCGTCCATGACGATCCACGTCTTGCCTGACGCCGATACGCGCCAGTAACTGCGAAAGCTGGCGTCGGCCGATGCGACGCCGATATCGAAACCGTTTTCGGTCACGTGGGACATCACGAACTGCCGCATCAGCGCCTGGCGCGGTATCTGTTCTTCGCTCATGCGCGAAGTGTAGAGCGGGTGCGAAATCGACGCACGTTGCATTGACCTGAATGGCCGAAAATAGTACCATTTCGGTACGATATCGGATCGAATCCATCGATGCTCAGAATCAGCAAACTCACGGACTACGCCACGGTCGTCATGACCGTACTGGCCGCTGCGCCGGATACCGTGCATAGCGCACAGGATCTCGCCGAAACGGCGCGTCTGGAATTGCCGACCGTTAGCAAACTTCTCAAGCAATTGGCGCAGGCCGAACTGGTCGAATCGTTTCGCGGCGTCAACGGCGGTTATCGTCTGGCGCGTGCACCGGAACGCATCAGCATCGCCGACGTGGTGATCGCGATGGAAGGCCCGATCGGCATGACCGAGTGCAGCGCACATTCCGGCGCGTGCGGACACGAATCGCATTGTGGCGTGCGCGTGAATTGGCGACGCATCAATCAGGCAATTGCCGGCGCGCTCGACAGTGTAAAACTTTCCGATATGGTGAAACCGCCGGTGAAAAAATCCGTCGCGATTCCCGCTCAGTTAGCGACAGTATGACGGCGATGAACAGCGAATTGATCGACATCGCCGCACCTGCGGCCGCCAACGAACTCGTCACCGAAGCGATCAACCGACGCTATGCGGCCGGTTTCGTGACCGACATCGAATCCGAAGGCCTGCCGCCCGGCTTGAACGAAGACATCGTGCGCGCGATTTCCGCGCACAAGAACGAACCGGAATGGATGACCGAGTGGCGCCTCAAGGCATACCGGCATTGGCTCACGATGCGCCCGCCGCATTGGGCGAAGCTGCAGATCGCGCCGATCGATTTCCAGGCGATCAGCTATTACTCGCAACCGAAGAACCGCCCGAAATCGCTCGCCGACGTCGATCCGAAATTGCTCGAGACCTACGACAAGCTCGGCGTGCCGCTGCACGAGCGCGCGCGTCTGGCCGGTGTGGCCGTCGATGCCGTGTTCGATTCCGTATCCGTCGGCACTACGTTCCGCAAGGAGCTGGCCGAAGCTGGCGTGATTTTCTGTTCGATGTCCGAAGCGGTTCGCGAACATCCGGAATTGATCAAGCAATATCTCGGCAGCGTCGTGCCGCCTGGCGACAATTATTTCGCCGCACTCAATTCCGCGGTGTTCTCCGACGGCAGTTTCGTGTTCGTGCCGAAAGGCGTGCGTTGTCCGATGGAATTGTCGACGTATTTCCGCATAAACGCGCGCGACACCGGTCAGTTCGAACGTACGTTGTTGATCGCCGAAGAGCGCGCGAGTGTCTCGTATCTCGAAGGCTGCACCGCGCCGATGCGCGACGAGAATCAGCTTCACGCAGCCGTCGTCGAACTGGTCGCTCTGGACGATGCGAACATCAAGTATTCGACCGTGCAGAACTGGTATCCCGGCGACGAAAACGGCGTCGGCGGCATTTACAACTTTGTCACGAAACGCGGCGATTGCCGCGGCGCGCGCAGCAAGATTTCGTGGACGCAAGTCGAAACCGGCTCGGCGATCACCTGGAAATATCCGAGTTGCGTTTTGCGCGGCGACGATTCCGTCGGCGAATTCAATTCGGTTGCGCTGACCCACCATCGTCAGCAGGCCGATACCGGTACCAAAATGATCCACATTGGTAAAAATACAAAAAGCAAAATCGTGTCAAAAGGTATTTCGGCTGGCCGCGGACAAAACACGTATCGCGGTCTGGTGAAAATCGAAAAGGGCGCCGACGGCGCGCGTAATCATACGCAATGCGATTCACTCCTGATCGGCAAGAAATGCGGCGCGCACACATTCCCGTACATCGAAGTGAAAAACCCCGACGCGATCGTCGAGCACGAAGCCACCACGTCGAAGATTTCCGACGATCAACTTTTCTACTGCCGCGCGCGCGGCATCGCCGAAGAAGACGCGGTATCGCTGATCGTCGATGGATTCTGCAAACAAGTGTTCAAGGAATTGCCGATGGAATTCGCGGTCGAGGCCAAGAAATTGCTGGAAGTGAGTTTGGAGGGGGCCGTTGGCTGATGGGAATTTGCAATGACTGAAATAGTTGGCGATCTAAGCGTGTTGTTGGGAAACGGACGCATTGCGCCCGTCTTGGCGAAATACGACGTAGGCCATGAGCCGAGTGAGAACGAGTCCTGGCAAAATATGAGCGGTGACGAGCGCCTGGCCGCTCTGATCGAGATGCGTACTCGTTATTTTAGGTGGCGATATGGAACTGAGCCGCGATTTGAAAGACTTCTTACGATTGCTCGTCGCGCATGAAGTGCAATTCATGCTTGTTGGCGCGCACGCAATCGCATTTCACTCGTTTCCGCGGAATACCGGCGATATCGACGTCTGGGTTCGCCGTACACACGAAAATGCTCGACGGATCCTTGCGGCATTGGACGAATTCGGCTTTGGAGAAATTGGTTTGACGACCGATGATCTCGTCGACCCGAATAAGGTCATCCAGCTCGGTCGAGAGCCGAATCGCATTGATATGCTGACGTTCCTCACCGGTTTGGACTTCGAAGAATGCATGGCGCGCAGCGTGTCGGCGTCGTACGAAGGTATTGAGGTGAAGGTTATTGGATTAGAGGATTTGGTCGCTAACAAGAAAGCCACAGGACGAGCTAAAGACGTGTTGGACGTAGAAGAGTTGGAAAGGCGCGGGTTGGTACGCAAATGATGCTGAATATCGACAACCTACACGCCCGCATCGCAGGCAAAGAAATCCTCAAAGGCCTTTCACTCGACGTGAAAGCTGGCGAAGTGCACGCGATCATGGGTCCCAACGGCGCGGGTAAGTCCACGCTCGGCAATATTTTGGCCGGGCGCGAAGGGTATGAGGTCACGCAGGGTTCGGTCGTCTACGAGAGCAAAAATCTGCTCGACCTCGATCCGGAAATGCGCGCGGCCGACGGTGTGTTTCTCGCGTTTCAATATCCGGTCGAAATTCCTGGCGTCAACAACACCTATTTTTTGAAGGCCGCGTTGAATGCGCAGCGCAAGCATCGCGGCGAAGCGGAACTGGATTCGATGCAGTTCCTGAAACTCGTGCGCGAAAAACTGCGCGTACTGCATATTTCCGATGACTTGATGCATCGCGCCGTCAACGCGGGATTTTCCGGCGGTGAAAAGAAGCGCAACGAGATTTTTCAGATGGCGCTGCTGGAACCGAAACTCGCCATCCTCGACGAAACGGATTCCGGCCTGGATATCGACGCGCTCAAGATGGTCGCCGATGGCGTGAATTCGATGCGCGATCCGAAACGCGCGTTCATCGTGATCACGCATTATCAGCGCCTGCTCGATTACATCGTTCCGGATTTCGTGCATGTGATGGTCGACGGACGCATCGTGGAAAGCGGCGACAAATCGCTGGCACTCAAACTCGAAGAACAGGGCTATGCGTGGATCGCCGAACGCAAGCTTGCGGGTGCGGCGTGAGCGCATTGCTCGACGAATTCGGCATCGGCGATGCGCAAGAACGCGCCGAATCGTGGCGCTACAGTGCTAACGCGCTGCGCGCACTGGAACGTCAGGAATTCACTGTTGCGGATTCGCATGCGGATTTGCCGCAGGCGTTGATCGATCGGCTATCATGGCCGCAGTCCAACGCCGAGCGACTGGTTTTCATCAACGGTGCGCTGTCCACACGCCATTCGACGGCGGGCGTCATCGAATCGCTCGTCAAACTTTCGAACGAAAACGCGCGCGTGGTCCTGACCGTCGGTTCGACGCAGACCAATCCGCTGCACATCGTCTACGCGAACATCGCCGGTGACTTTCCCGGCCGCTGGCGCACGGAATGCGATGTCGACGTGACCGACGGTTCGGCGACGATTCTCGAGGAACACGTCGGCGACGATGGCGTCGATGTCGTCGGCTCCGTGAGCTCGAATGTTTCGATCGGGCCAAACGCCACACTCAACGTTTTCACGATCGGCGACATTCCGCCTTCCGTTTCGCTGTCTCGACGTCTGCACGTGCGCGTCGGTTCGCATGCCACGTTTAACTCAACGCACGCGCTCGCCGGCGGACGATTGCAACGTTTCGACATCGCGTGCGATCTCGCCGAAGCGCACGCGCGCTGCGCAGGACGCGGCGTGTTTGCGCCGAGTTCACGCGAGCACATCGATATCCATCTGGATGTCCGCCACGTTGCGCGCGACACGGCCAGCGATGTGCTCTGGCGTGGTATCGCCGATCAGCGCGGACGCGGCATTCTGCGTGGCGCGATCACCGTCGCGCAGGGTGCGGATGGCGCCGATGCGCAGTTGCAAACCAAGAACCTGTTGTTGTCGTCGCATGCGGAAATCGATGCGCAGCCGGTGCTTGAAATCTACGCCGATGAAGTGAAGGCCAGTCACGGCGCCACCGTCGGCCAGCTCGACGAACAGTCGCTGTTCTATTTGCGTTCGCGCGGCATTCCTCGGGCCGAAGCACGCGCGCTCTTGATTGCCGGTTTTGCGCGCGAAGCCTTCGGATTTGCGGAAGGCGCGATGCGTGAGCGCTTCGATGCGTGGCTCGTATCGCATCGACACGAAGCGATCGCGCCATGAATGCTGTTCCAAATCTGATCGAGGCGGATTTCGATCCACTGAAATACCGTGCGGATTTTCCGCTGCTCGCGCGCACCGTTCACGGCAAACCGCTCATTTATTTCGACAACGCCAACACGTCGCAAAAACCGAATGTGGTGATCGACACCGTCGATCGTTTCTATCGCGAAACCAACGCGAACGTCGCGCGTGCCGTGCATCAGCTCGGTGAAGAAGCCACGACCGCGTACGAGGCCACCCGCGACAAACTCGCGCGCTTCGTCAATGCGCCATCGCGCGACGAAATCATTCTGACCAGCGGCACGACGCAGTCCACGAATCTCGTCGCCTACAGTTTCGCCTTGCCGCGACTGAAGCCCGGCGACGAAATCCTGGTCACCACGATGGAGCATCACGCCAACATCGTGCCTTGGCAGATCGTCGCCGAACGCGCCGGCGCAAAAGTGATCGCCGCGCCGATCGACGCGAACGGCGAACTGATCGTCGAGGAATTCGTGCGATTGCTGTCGCCTCTCGTCAAGCTCGCCGGCGTCACGCACGTATCGAATGTTCTCGGCACCATCAATCCCGTGCGCGAACTGGCCAAAGCCTGCCGTGCGCGCGGTATTCCGTTGCTCGTCGACGGTTCGCAAGCCGCACCGCATCTTCCGATTGATGTTCAGGCGCTCGGCTGCGATTTCTACGCGCTGACCGGACACAAAATGTTCGGCCCGACCGGCACCGGCATGTTGTGGGCGCGCTCGGCATTGCTGCGCGAAATGCCGCCGTTTTTTGGCGGCGGCGAAATGATTCGCACGGTGAGCTTCGACAAATCCACGTTCGCCGATCCGCCGCACAAGTTCGAAGCGGGAACGCCGAATATCGCCGGTTTCGTGGGTCTTGGCGCAGCGATCGATTACGTGAATGAGATCGGACTGGATCGCATCGGCGGCTACGAACACGATCTGCTCGGGTACGCGACTGATGCGTTGAAAACCGTGCCGGGTTTGCGCCTGTTCGGCGAGGCGCCGCGCAAGGCAGCGGTTCTGTCGTTCCTGATCGAAGGCGTGCACGCGCACGATATGGCGACGTTGCTCGATCAGGAAGGCGTGGCCGTGCGCTCCGGACATCATTGCGCGCATCCGTTGATGCAATTTTTTGGTGTCGCCGCGACGTTGCGCGCGTCGCTGTCGTTCTACAACACGCGCGACGAAGTCGATCGTTTCGTCGCTGCGATCGAACGCGTGCGCAAACTCTTGGCGTGACTTGAAGCACTGGTCCGCGCGGCGTGGTCCGGCAAGCTGGACTTTGTGCCGCAACCGGATTAGAAAACCCCGATGGATGTGACTCTCGAAACTCTGCAGCTTCGCTTCCGCTCCGCGACGGACGCCGATATTCCGGCCATCGTCGCGCTCGTCGAGTCGGCCTACCGCGGCGATGCGAGCCGTGCGGGTTGGACCACCGAAGCCGACCTGCTCGACGGGCAGCGCATCGACCGCCAAGGTGTCGCCGACGTCATCGTCAAGCCATTCAGCCGCGTGATCCTCGCGTACGGCGACGATGTTCTCGTGGCCAGTTGTCACATCGAGAAGCAGAACGACGCGTGTTATTTCGGCATGTTTTCGGTTCGGCCGACGCGCCAGGGCACGGGCGTCGGCAAGCACGTTCTCAACGAAGCCGAGCGCGTTGCGCGCGACGAGTGGAATTGTATAGAAATGGAAATGACCGTAATTTCGGTGCGCGACGATCTCGTAGCGTGGTACGAACGGCGCGGCTATCGACGGACCGGCCGTTACAAACCGTTTCCGTACGGCGACGAACGCTTCGGCATCCCCAAGCGCGATGACCTTCGGTTCGAATTGCTGGTCAAGCCGCTTCGATGAACTGGATACGTGTGTGCGCGCAATCCGAATTGTTGCCGGGCGAATGCAAAACCGCGTGGGATGGCGATGTCTCGATCGCCGTCTACAACATCGATGGCACGTTGTACGCGATCGAAGACGTCTGCACGCACGACGGCGGCGAGTTGGCCAGCGGTGAATTACACGGCTTCGAAATCGAATGCCCGCGACACGGCGCGCGATTCGATGTGCGCACCGGTGCGGTGCTGTGTCCACCGGCCTACGAACCGATCGCGGCATTTCCGGTTAAGGCGGAAGACGGCGCGGTATTCACGCGCGACGATCGATGGGACTGATCTCAGTCACCTGACTCGTTCTGGGGTGTTGCCAATAAATCCAACTGCGTTGTATAGTGGGAATGAGAATCGTTCTCAGTTGCTTTCGCGATCTAATGGCTTCAAAAGTTGGGGAATTCGTGAATATGTTAGCGGTGCGTGCAGGTATCGCCTTGATGGCGCTCGCTTCGTGCGGCGCATCCTTCGCCTTCATCTCGGCGCGCGCGGAAAGTTTTGCGTCCATGCCGACGCCAGCCTCGCTCGGCGCCAAAATTTTCCGCGACGCATCGTTGTCCGCGTCCGGCCAGATGTCGTGCGCGACCTGTCACGTCCCGGAAAACGCGCACGCGCAGACCAATGATTTTTCCGTCCAGTCGGGCGGCATCAATTCCGATGTGCCCGGTTTTCGCGCGGTGCCTTCGCTGCGCTATCTGAATTTCAACATCCCCTTCTTCTTCGCGGCCGACGGCACGCCGACCGGCGGTTTCGATCACGACGGGCGCGCCAACGATCTGGTCGCCCAGGCCGAGCGGCCGCTGTTGTCGCCGCAGGAAATGGCCAACGGCGACGCGGCCACGTTCGCCGTGAAACTCGCCCAGGCCAGCTATGTCGAGGAGTTCAAAAAAGTATACGGCGCGGACGTTTTCGATGATGCGGATACCGCGATGCTCGCGGCCGAGTTCTCGTTGTCGTCGTACGAACTGTCGTCGTCGGAATTCCATCCTTTCGATTCCAAATTCGATCTTTTCCGCGCCGGCAAAGTGATGTTGTCGCCGCAGGAACTGCGCGGATTCGCTGCATTCAACAGTCAGCAGAAAGGCGGTTGCGCCGGATGTCATCCGAGCACGAGCGTCGGCGGCGCGCCGCCATTGTTCACCGATTACACGTACGACAATATCGGCGTGCCGCGCAATATGGAACTCGCCGCGAACGCCGATCCGGCGTACTTCGACATGGGCCTGTGTGGCCCGGAACGAACCGATCTGGTCAACGCGATCGACCTGTGCGGCCAGTTCAAGGTGCCGACGCTGCGCAACGTCGCCACGCGCCACGTGATCTTCCACAATGGCGCGTTTCACGATTTGCGCAAGGCGATCGAATTCTACGTTCAGCGCGATACCAATCCGGAAAAATGGTATCCGCTCGATGCCAACGGCGTCGTGCAGAAATTCAGCGACATTCCGCCGCTGCTGGCGCGCAATGTCAATCAGAGCGAAGTGCCCTACAACCGCCATCCGGGCCAAGACCCCGCGCTTTCGGAAGACGAAATCGACGACGTGATGGCGTTCCTAAAAACGCTGACCGACGGCTACGACTCGACCACCGACACCGCCGATCCGGCACGCGATGTTGCGTCGTTCGACTGAATGTAAAAGTATATAATTGGAGAATAATACAATGCCCCGCCTGACTTTACGCCGCGCGCCACTGGCGCTCGCCATCTTCGCGTTCGCCTCCACCAGCGCGCATGCCGACGACGCCGCACTCAAGGCCGAACTCGATGCACTGAAAGCCGAAGTGGCCGAACTCAAAGCGCAGATGCGCGACCTGCATGAAGGCCGCGCGGTCCCAGTCGTCACCGCGCAACAGCCGACGCCGGCAACGCCTGCGGCGCAGCCCGCCTACAATCCACCGAACTCGACGGTTGCTGCGAAAACCGGTCCGGGAGCAGGACTCGGTATGCCGAATCCCGGCTTCGCGCTCGGCGAAAATACGACACTCTGGGGCTACGGCCAGATCGACTACAACCGCCCGACCGCGCACGCGGCCGATGCGCAGGCCGATCTCACGCGCGCCGTGATCGGATTCAATCATTCGTTCAGCGATTCCACGCGTGTGTACGGCGAACTGGAATGGGAACACGCCGTCACCTCGTCGGAAGACGCGGGCGAATCGGAAGTGGAACAGTTGTACATCGAACATTCGCTGGCCGATAACTACGGCGTGCGCGCGGGTTTGATGCTGATTCCGCTAGGCCTACTCAACGAACATCATGAGCCGACGCAGTTCTACGGTGTCGAGCGCAATCTGGTCGAACAGGCGATTATTCCGACTACGTGGCGCGAAGGCGGCGTCGCCGGTTACGGCAGTACGGAATCCGGACTGGTCTGGAATGTCGGCATCACCACCGGCCCGGACCTGGCCAACTGGGATCCGAGTGCCGACGAAGGACGCGCCACGCCGCTCGGCAGTATCCATCAAGAGTTGCAGCTCGCGCATGCGCACGATCCGTCGTTTTTCGGCGCGCTCAACTACAACGGCATTCCCGGCCTGAACGTCGGCGGCGGCGTGTTCACCGGCAAGATCGGCCAGGCGACTAGCAAACAGACGTTCGGCGATGTAGCGTTTCCCGCCGACGATGCACGCATGACGCTCGCCGAAGCGCATGTGCGCTGGCAGCCCGGTCCGTTCGATTTCTCCGCGTTGTATTCGCGTGGCACGATCAGCGATACGCAAGCGTTGAATCTCACCTTCCTCGGCCAGCCGACGCCGGTGCCGAAATCGTTCTGGGGCGGTTACGTGCAAGGCGCGTGGCACGCGCTGGCGTGGAACGAGTCGTCGCTCGTTCCGTTCGCGCGGTTCGAAGAATTCAACACGGGTGCGTCATACGCATCGCAGCCGCTCGGGCTCGGCACGCCGGCGTTGCCGACGGAGCACGTCGCGACGGTCGGCTTGAATTACTACTTGAATCCCAATGTAGTATTCAAGATCGACTATCAGGATTTCAATCACGATGATCCCGTGCTCGGCTACGGCAATCGCGTCGATCTCGGCATCGGCTATCAGTTCTGAGGTGACGTCATGCGCGTGCGCTGGCTGATTTCCGCGGGCACCGTCGCCGCGTCGGTGGCGCACGTCGCGTACGCGGCGCAGTACATGAGCGTGGAGGAAGCGCAGAAAGCGGCGTTTCCGCAAGCCACGCAATTCGTCGCTATCGCGGCGCCGGATGCGGCGACCGCATCGGCGCTCGGTGCATCGTCCGGATGGTCGCCGCGCATTTTCGATGCACGCAATGCCGATGCGCATCTCGGTTACGTCATCGTCGATCAGGTGATCGGCAAAAGCGAACTGATCACGTACGCGCTGGCGCTCGACGCGAACGGTGCGGTGCAGTCGATAGAAATACTCGATTATCGCGAATCGCATGGCGGCGAAGTTCGTCTGGCCGGATGGCGAAAACAATTCGTCGGCAAGACGGCGGCCGATCCGGTTGCGCTGAATACCGATATCAAGAATATTTCCGGCGCGACATTGTCCGCGCGCCATCTCACCGAAGGCGTGCAGCGCTTGCTCAAGCTGTATCAGCGCGCGCTCGCCCACGCGTGACGATGAACGTGATTCGTCGCGCACGTCCGTCGCTCGGCTCGATCGTCGAATTGCGCGTCGAGGGCTTGTCCGACGATCGTGCTGTCGCCGCGATCGATTCCGCGTTTGCGGAGATCGAAACGATTCATCGACGGATGAGTTTTCACGAACACGATAGCGATCTGTCGCGTCTGCATCGCGCTCATCCGCGCGCGCCAGTGCATGTGGACGCGAGAACGTATGAGGTTCTGGCGTGTGCGATCGACATCGCTCGCATGAGCGAAGGCATATTCGATCCGACAATCGCAGCGCTTCAGGTTGCGCGCGTATTCTTGCCGCGGCCGGCGTTGTCACGCACGCCCGATCCACACGCAGACTGGCGCGACATCGAATTGCTCGGCGACAACCACGTCCGTTTCGCGCGGCCGCTGTGGATCGATCTGGGCGGCATCGCCAAAGGCTACGCTGTCGATCGCGCCATGAATATTCTGATCGCCGCCGGCGCATCTCACGCTTGCGTGAACGCGGGCGGCGATATGCGTGTGCATGGTTCGCGAATGGAACGCATCGATGTGCGTGTAGATACGGTGGGTGAGGTCTTTCACACACTCGAAATCCACAATGCCAGCGTCGCCAGCAGTGAAGGTTTCTCGTCGCGCAATGAACACGGCGGTGTGCACATCGACGGTCGCACACGAAATTCCGCTAATGCGACGCGTTGCGTGAGCGTCATCGCGCCGACGTGCATGATCGCCGATGCATTGACGAAAGTGGTCATGAGCGGCGACGACGCGACGATTCGAAACGTACTGTCCCGGTTCAGCGCGCAAGCCTGTATCCACGATCCGCGCTCAGGATGGCGCGTGCTGGATCAAGCCGCATGACGCACATTCGACACGGTCATCGCCGTCCTGCGCTGGAGCTGACGCGCTCGCGCAAACACTTCATTTACGCGATCCTCATCACCACCTGGTTGAGCGGTGCGGTCTGGCTGGTGCTGCATTATTTCTTCGCGCGTCGCGGCGAATTCGGCGCCGAGCCGAATCCGTTCGAATTCTGGATACTCGCGCTGCACGGCGCCTGCGCGTTCGCCACGTTGTGGCTCGCGGGATGGATATGGACCACGCATATCGAGCCGTGGTGGCGCGGCGGTCGGCGACGGCGCAACAGCGGTGTAGTTCTGATCTCGGTGGCCCTGATATTGATCGTCAGCGGATATCTTTTGTACTACGCGAGCGGCGACGCGTTGCGCGAATGGACGGCGCTGGTGCACTGGATCGTCGGTTTGATCGCCGCCATTCCGATGATCGTGCACGCGCTTCGCAGCGCGCTATACCGTCGTCCATCCTGATATCGCGTCCGGCGATTTTGCCGAGAATTTCACCAGCACGACTTGGCCGCCGCCGTGCAGGACCACACGCGGCGCGCCGGATTCGGGAAACAGCAACAGCGCCACGCCTTTTTCCAGCGCGCAGCGTTCGTCGCCGCATTTGGCTTCGGCGTGACCATCTGCGATATAGATGAACCAGGTGGCATCGCGAAAAAAAACCATCGGTCCGACCAGCGGGCGATGCAGGACGTCGGCGCTGACTGTTTCGCGCTTGAAGATCACATTGAAATCGCGCACCGCACCGGAAATCAGCACGCTGTCGGTTTTGGTTTCGCCGGCGAATCGCACGAAGTGCAGGCGACGTTCGAGCCGCACCGGTTCGGCGTCGTCGAAACGCAATTCCATGCCGATGCCTTCGAGCAGCGCGATGGCGCGATCGTAGCCGGGAAACGTCGAGAACGGCCCGTTGGTTTCTATCTCAGCAATGCTGATGCGCCAATCGTAGCTGTCATCGCTATTTTGTTCGGACGGATAAACGGCCAATTCCGTCGTCCAGCCGCCGCCGTTTTTCCAGGGCATGCGGCGATAATCGGCCGGATGCAGAACGCGCCAGCTCATCGCGACGGCGATCCGAGCAGTGCGTGCAATTGTGACGTCGACGTGCCGAGACTTTCCTCCCACGAAAAACCGACGATCGGACGGCCCGTTTTTGAATCGGCGAATTCCTCCGATTGTCCGGGCGCGAGCAGATGGCGATAGTCCACGGTGATTTCGCTTCCCGCCGGCAGATCGGATAGCGCGAACACGAAACCGAGATGCCACAGCGCCGACGGTTCGAACGAATGGTTGATGTAACACTCGTCCGGCCATTCCGGGGTGACGGTGTAGCCATCGTCGAACCAGCGCACCGTCGCGTAAAGCAGTTCCTGCGCGTTCGGCTGCGCGAGGAGTTCATTCCATTTGTATACTTTTCGGATATCGTCCGGCGCGACGATGATCTTTCCCGCCGCCATCGCCTCGTCCAGGAACAGTCCCTTGCCGGCGCCGTCGATGGTCGACGCGGCCACGCGGTAGCGGGGCAAAATCATGAGCAAAATCCTCGGATTCGAGCGACGAATTCTATCAGGATGCGCCCGCATCGCCGCGCGAGTACACTTGCCGCCCCGATTTCACAACGGTTGGATCATGGACTCGACGCAAACCAGGAATGCCGTTTCCGAATTGTGGGACAGCCAGATCGTCCCGCAGCTCGTCGACTACATCAAGATTCCGAACAAGTCGCCGATGTTCGACGCGCAATGGGCCGAACACGGTTTCATGGATCAGGCCGTCGATCTGTTTTTCAAATGGGCTAAATCGCAGCCGATCAAAGGCATGAGCATCGACGTGGTGCGTTTACCGAACCGCACGCCGCTGATTTTCATCGAGGTCGCCGCGAGCGACGCCGCCAGCGCATCCGAAGACTCCGTTCTGCTGTACGGCCACCTCGACAAGCAGCCGGAAATGACCGGCTGGGCGGATCATCTCGGACCGTGGAAACCGGTCATCGAAGGCGACAAATTGTACGGACGCGGCGGCGCCGATGATGGCTATGCGCTGTTCGGTTCGCTCGCCGCATTGCGTTCGCTGCAGGAACAAAACGTGCCGCACGCGCGGTGCGTGGTGATGATCGAAGCATGCGAAGAATCCGGCAGTTACGACTTGCCATTTTACGTCGATCATCTGGCCGCGCGCATCGGCAAACCGTCGCTCGTCGTGTGCCTGGATTCGGGCTGCGGCAATTACGATCAGCTGTGGCTGACCACCTCGTTGCGCGGCATGACCGGCGGCAATCTCACCGTAACGGTGCTCGAAGAAGGCGTGCACTCCGGCGATGCGTCGGGCATCGTCGCATCGAGTTTTCGCATACTTCGGCAATTGTTGTCGCGTCTAGAAGACGAAACCACCGGCAAGATCAAGCCGAAAGAACTCTACGCAGAAATCCCAGCGCAACGTATCGAGCAGGCCAAGAAAACCGCGCAGGTTCTCGGCGATGCGGTATTTTCCAAATTTCCATTTGTGGACGGCATGCAGCCGATGCAAACGGATCTGACCGAACTCGTGCTGAATCGTACGTGGCGTCCGGCGCTGTCGATCACCGGCATCGGCGGAATGCCATCGCTGGATTCGGCGGGCAACGTGTTGCGTCCATTTACCGCGGTGAAAGTCTCGTTGCGTTTGCCGCCCACGGTCGACGGCGACACGGCCGGCAACGTGCTCAAGCAATTGCTCGAACACGATCCGCCGTACGGCGCGAAGGTCACGTTCGCACTGGAAAAAGCCTCGTCGGGCTGGAATGCGCCGGCGCTCGCGCCGTGGCTCGAAGCATCGGTCGATATTGCATCGCGCGAGTTCTTCGGCGAACCAGCCGCGTTCAACGGCGAGGGCGGCAGCATCCCGTTCATGGGGATGCTCGGCGAAAAATTCCCCGGCGCGCAATTCCTGATCACCGGCGTGCTCGGTCCGCAATCCAACGCGCATGGTCCGAACGAATTCCTGCATATCCCGACCGGCAAACGCGTCAGCATGTGTGTCGCTCGCGTGATCGCCGATCATCACGTCGCCAGTCAAAAAGGATTGACCACGGGCGTGGCGGCGAGCGACGTGCACACGCATCACGGCGATCACGGTTGCTGCTGAAGCTGCTCCGATGCCACGCGACGGTAACGTCACGATCCGTAGCGCCGAGCAAACCGACGCGGCAGCGCTCGCGTCGTTGTCGACGCAACTCGGTTATCCCGCCGATGCCGATACGATGCAACGACGTTTGCATCATGTGCGCGCGAATCGGATCGGCGAAGTCTTCGTCGCCGTGAACAACGCGACGCGAGTCGTCGGTTGGACTCACGTCGTCGAGCGTTTCCATCTTGAGGACGAATCGTTCGTCGAATTGGCCGGTCTGGTCGTCGATGCAAGCGCGCGCAGCGCGGGCGTCGGCGCCGCGTTGCTCCGCAAGGCCGAAACGTGGGCGCACGAACATGGCCATGCAAAGCTGCGCGTTCGCAGCAATGTGATTCGCGAGCGCACGCACGGATTTTATCGGCGCGAAGGCTATATCGAGAAAAAACGCCAAGTTGTCTTCGAGAAACCGCTGAGCTGATTCAACGACTTCATCACGAACCCGCTCGCGTGTTTTGCTAGCATCGCTTGCATGAAACTATTTTTGCTCCCGATCCTATTTGCGCTTTTTGTCGTCGACGCAGATGCCCAGATCCTCGAAGAGCGCTTAGGCCCAGCACCGATCGCAGCTGTGCAGGATCTCGGCACCATCGACAATGCCCTGAGCCAACCGCAAGCGGAAGCCGCGGTGACGGTAGATATCCATAGTCGGTACGACGTGAGCCTGTTGTATCTCGGCGTTTATGTGCCGGAAAGTTCGGTCACGAACGGCTGGTCGGGAAGCGTGGCGACGTGCAATGCCGACGCGACCGCATCGGCGTATCAAGACGCGACGCTGGAACGCATCAATGTTTATCGCGCGCTTGCCGGACTGCCTGGCAACGTCGCACTATTTTCGGGCACGACCAACCAGAGCGGCGATCAGCAAGCGGCTTTGATGATGGTCGCCAACAAGGCGCTCAGTCATACGCCGCCCGTCAACTGGCTTTGCTATACCGCAGCGGGTGCGACGGCAGCCTCTAATTCCAATCTCACGCTGGGCACCGGTTTCAACTACAACGGTCCGCGCGCGATCGCCGGCTACATGGACGATAGCGGCGGCAACAATACGGCGGTCGGTCATCGGCGCTGGATCCTGTATCCCACGCAAGCGCACATGACGACGGGCGACGTGGATGCGAACGCCGGCAGCGCGGGCTATTCGTCCAATGCGTTGTGGGTGATCGGAGGTGCCGGCGCGCGCCCGTCGACGCCGAATGGTATCGCCTGGCCGCCGCGCGGGTACGTGCCATATCAGTTATTGCCGAGCACGTCGAACCGGTGGTCGCTGTCGATCCAGAACGCAGACTTCACGAATGCGAGTGTGAGCATGACGCGCAACGGCGTCGCTCTGGCCATGCCCGCCATCGATCCTTTCGAATTCAACGGCCAGCCGAACGGATCCTTCATCGGCGACAACACCTTGGTATGGGAACCAACCGGCGTCACGTACACCAAACCCACGGCGGACGTGGTGTACCACGTGTCGGTGAGCGGCATCGCGGGCAGCGGCGTGCCGACGAGCGTGAGTTACGACGTCACCGTGATCGATCCGAACGATGAGGTATTCGGCGACGGCCTCGGCGGCTGATCAGCGCAGCGCCGGAATCCGCAACGCGCCTGATCTGCACGAATTACGCACCCGTCCGCCGCAGGCTTGCGGCGCGAGCGTTTCGCGGTCGAGGCAGATTCGCACTTCGGTGAGTTCTCCGCCGTCGTGGCATTCGATGGTGATCATGCGTTCGTCGACGCCGTGATTGGCTTGCGCGAATGCCGATACGATTTCTTGCGCGCTCAATGACGGTGGCGCGTTTGGAGTCTGTAAAGCAGGCGGAATTTTTACGCTGGCAAACGCCCGATCGGCCAGATCGAAATACTCGCGCGGGCTCAAACCTGTGCAACTGCCATGCGTCTGCCACTCGTGTTCGATGAGATGCCGGCTCGGCATGAACGCGAGCGTTCGATCGATCGTGGCGCTGCCGGGTTCGGCATCCGTGCCGCAATGTTGCGGCCAGCTTCCGTTGCGATATTGCGGCCACAAACCGTGCAGGACAAAACCGAAGCCCTTGTGCACGCATTGTTCGACTTCGTCGGGATGCGTCTGGCAATAGCTCGGCGACCAGGACAACGACATCACGTAATAGTCGAAGCGGCCGGCTTCGCCGCGGCTGGTCTCGCGATCGCGATGCCCGCGCGCGACGGCGGCTGATAGGGTGAAGAGCAACACCATTGCCACCACACCGACGAACATAGGTAATTTTTTCATAGTGATCGCGTCTCTCGTGCCGATGCGAAGTGTGCCACGGAGCGTCTGAATTTGCGCGACGACTAAGCCATCGCGACGACGACTCACGCTATACTTGGCGTTCGCTTGTGCCACGACTCAGACCATGACCCGACGTATCGTTCAACGCCTTTCGCCCATTCACGGAAACGGCGTTTTTGCCGCAAAAAATCTGCCCAAAGAATCCCGCGTCATCCAGTATCGCGGCACGTTGCTCACGCACAACCAGGCCAATCGCCGCTACGGCAACGATGTCGACAGCGGCCACACGTTTCTGTTCACGCTGAACGAAAAATATCTTCTGGATGCCAACGAAGGCGGCAACGTGGCGCGCTGGATCAACCACAGTTGCGATCCGAATTGTCAGGCCTGGATCATCGAGGACGAAAGCAAGGATCCGAAGAAAGACAAGATCGTCATCGAGACCAAGCGCGCGATCCGCAAGGGCGAAGAACTAACCTACGATTACGGCATCACGCTCGAAGAACCGCACACCGCGAAGCTGAAAAAGATCTGGGCGTGCCGTTGCGGTTCGCCGAAGTGCACCGGCACCATCCTGAAACCCAAGTCCAGGAAAAAAGCGGCCTGACCGTTATTTCCCGCCGCTCTTGTCCGACCGCATGAATGTCGCTGCGGCGAAAAAGAGCAGTGCGCCGGCGATGATCAGCCCGACGTAAAACGCAAAACTGTCCGGCGCCGATCCGCTGCCGCCGCCCGCGGCGTTAGCGGGATGATTCGCAGCTGCACGTTTATCTGAGTCACTGGCGGCCCGCGCGACGCGCGGCGTAGCGGCGGTCTGTCGCTGCGTGCCGGGCGCGGATGGCGCGGTAGGGACGGGCGCATCGCTGACGGGTTTGGCCTGAGGTTTTACGACGTCGCCCGCCGTTGCTTCGGGATCGACGGCAGCTAAAGCCACGCCACTCGATGCGGATCGATCGACTTTCTTGATATTCGACACGTAGTCCGGCGGCGGAGGCGGCGGAACTGCCGGCACCGCGACGGCGACCACCGGCTGACCGGTTTTCGGATCGATCGCAGGGCTGTTCGGATCGCCCGGTTTTCCTGTGCCGTTCGCCGCATTGCCGGCGGCGGTATTTCCGTTCGCCCCCGGGGCGCCGCCCGAGCGATTCGCCGATGCAACGGGCGTCCCGTTCTGTATCGCCGCGTTTTCCTGGACGAAATTCGAGGATTGCGATTGCACACCGGCCGACGCGGCCGTCGGATCCGTTCCCACCGTGGTCGTGACGCCGGACGAGGTCTGGCCGGCACCGGCCATGGCCAGCGGAGAAACCGCCGCCGCCACGATCGCGAAAAAGTATACAAATGAAGCTTTGCGCATGTTCTTCGACCCGAATTGCGTAATGAATATCTTAGCCGTTTATAAGCCGGAAAACTGCGCTGCGGTTCGCCACAACGCTAGGCAGGTGTTTGCGACGCGCGGAATGTCGCGTGATCGGCCGCCGAATCGATGTCGATGCCGGCTTCCGGCAGGTCGAACGCGACGAGCGCATCGCGATGACGATCCACGACGTGCCGCGCACCGGTCTGACCGTGCAATTCCATCAGCTCTTCGAACAACCTTCGCGGAAAAACAATCGGCGGGCCGAGCACATCGTTCGCCCGCGACGCGACAATGCTATCCGACCGCTCGGCGTGACGGCGCATCAACGCAAGCAGATGTTCCGCGGAAATCGCCGGCTGATCGGCGAGCACGATAACTATTGATTCGAGCCGTGCAAAGCGATCGAGCGCCGCGCGCACGCCGCAGGCAATCGAACTGCCCATGCCGCGCTGCCACGTCGGGTTTTGGATCAGCACTACTTCGATCGGCACGACGTCGAGCTCGTGCAGTTCCTGTTCGACCCGTTCGCGATGCGCGCCCGTGACCACGACCACCGGCACACCTGTCCGCAATGCGTTCAGCGCGCAATGCCTGACCATTGCGATGCCGTCGATGTCCGCGATCTGCTTGGCCGATCCGAAGCGTGATGCGGCGCCCGCCGCGAGCAGGACGACGCACGAGTGCGGTTCGGTACTTGGATTCGGAGCCGTGTCCATCGCGATCCATCTTCGCACGGGATCGATCTTTGTCGTCGAAACGCCATGCAAAGTTCATCGAAATGAAAACGGCGTTTCATGGCGGCGTCAATCGCCGTCGCCACACTGCGCGCGGATTGGCCACGCGCGGAGTTCATGGTTCGGCTTTCGAGACGGGAATTTCTGGGGCTTTCAGCCGCTGCCGCGGGCGTTGCCGCGACGGCGAAACTTCCGTCCGCCATGCGTTCGGCAATGGCGATGGCGCCGCGTTCGTCATCGGCCTCCGCGATCCGGCATGTCGTCGTGCTGATGCAGGAAAACCGTTCGTTCGATCACTATTTCGGCACGCTGCCCGGCGTGCGCGGATTCGCCGATCGCGCCGCGCTGAAGCGATCCGACGGATCGACCGTTTTCGATCAGCCATCGGATGACGGCGGTTTCATTCGACCGTTCCTGCACGGCACGCCGACTGCGATTTCCGATCTCGATCATTCCTGGCACGGCACGCACGCGGCGTGGAACGCCGGCCGCTACGATCGATGGGTCGCGGCGAAAGGTGCCGCGAGCATGGCGCATCTGGATCGCTCGGCCATTCCGTACCATTTCGCACTGGCCGATGCGTTCACGATCTGCGACAACTATTTTTGTTCCGTGATGGGCGCGACCAATCCGAACCGTCTGTACCTGTGGAGCGGAACGTGCGATCCGAACGGCGAGACGGGCGGCCCGGCCATCGACAACACGGCCACGGATTTTCGATGGACGACGTATCCCGAGCGCCTGCAGGCCGCTGGCGTGGATTGGAAAATCTATCAGAACGCCGCCGACAACTACGACGACAACGCGCTGGCCTGGTTCAGCGCATTCAAACAGGCGCAACCCGGAACCGCGTTGTTCGAGCGCGGCATGGCGTCGGTGCCTGCGATCAGTGGCGATACGTGCAGCGATATCATCGCCGAGCTCGAACGCGATGTGCAGTCCGGCACGTTGCCGTTCGCGTCGTGGATCATCGCGCCGGAAACGTGCAGCGAGCATCCGAGTCATTCGCCGGAAAAGGGCGCGCACTTCATCGCCCGCGTGCTCGCAGCGCTGACGGCCGATCCTGACGTCTGGGCGTCGACCGTTCTGCTCATCAATTACGACGAGAACGACGGATTCTTCGATCACGTTCCGCCGCCCGTCGCGCCGCGCGGAACGCCGGACGAATTCATCGACGACGCGCCGATCGGCCTGGGCCCGCGCGTGCCGATGATCATCGCATCGCCGTGGAGTCGCGGCGGCTACGTGTGCTCGCAGGTCTTCGATCACACCTCCGTCATCCGTTTGATGGAAGAGTTGACCGGTGTCGCGGAACCGAACATTTCGGCATGGCGCCGACAAACCTGCGGCGATCTGTTGTCCGCGTTCGATTTCACCGCGACATTGGTGGCGTTGTCGCCGGCAGCGACGCGTCCGGCGCGCGCATTGCCATACCAGCCCAATGCGCGCATCGGCATCGATCGCGATCAAAGCGCGCTCGAACTTGTGCTGGAAAACGGCGGCTCAGAATCCGTGCACTTCGCCGTTTACTCAGGCGATGACGTGCCACGACGTTATGACGTTGTCAGCAACGAACCGGTCGTCGATATCTTCCTCGCGGGCGAAACTTATTCGCTCGCCGTACACGGCCCAAACGGATTCGTGCGCGAATTCGACGGCGATATTTCGACGGACGTCGTCGAGGCATCCTGCGAATACGTCGTGCAGGGACATTCGTCGCGGCTGCGTCTGACACTCTCCAATGGATCGAGCGATGCGCGAAGTGCCGTAGTCGATGCGAGTGCCTACGGACTGGGCTCAATCGAAACCGTCGACATTGCTCCGAACAGCAACGCGACCATCGAATGGAACGTCGAGCGCACGACGCGCGGATGGTACGACGTAATCGTGACGCGACCAGACGACTTAACGTTCCGACGTCGCCTCGCCGGTCACATCGAAACGGGTTTCGCCAGCGTCAGCGGCTGAGCGGGCGATGTCGACGGCGTGCAGTTTCGTCACCGGCGTTCGGGTCGCGAGAATGTCGGCGAGCAGCGCGCGCCAACTGCGCATCATCGCAGGATGATCGGCATCGGCCGGATGCAGACCGATGCGCAATAACGGTGCGGCGTTCGTCACGCCACGCATCGCGCGCAACCACGCGCGGCTCAGCGTTCGCCGCCACGCCGAGCGCGATGACGCGGTGAGACACGG
>JBDUEI010000091.1:0-52204 GCA_040002515.1 Rudaea sp.
GCACCATCGGCACCAATTTCCTGCTCGCGCTATTCGTGCTGCTGCTGTTGATGGCAGCGATGTTCAAATCGCTGCGTCAGGCTTTCATCGTCGTGCTCACCGTTCCGCTCGCGCTGATCGGCGGCATGCTCGGCTTGCGCGTGCTCGGCCTGTTCGCGTTCCAGCCGCTCGATCTATTGTCGATGATCGGATTCATCATGATGGTCGGCGTGGTCGTCAATCACGCCATCTTGCTGGTCGATCTCACGCACAGCGCGCAAGCCGCCGGACACAGTCTCGACGACGCGATCCGCATGTCGCTCAATCAGCGATTGCGCGCGATTCTCGCGAGCACGCTCACCGGCGCGCTTGGTGCGCTGCCGATGGCGATCAATCCGGGCCCGGGCAGTGTGATCTATCGCGGATTGGCGGCGGTGAACGTCGGCGGTGTCGTGGTCAGTCTGATCTTTTCGCTGCTTCTGCTGCCGAGCCTGATGCGGTTGTCGTTCAAACGTGCCGAAAGCAAAGCCATCGCGCCGCCGCGCGGACAGAGGCCGCGGATCGTCGACAACGAAGTCGAAGCAGCGTGACGTGGGTGGCGAGGAAATTTCGAGCGCGATTCATCGCGTCCGTTTGTTTTGAGGAAATACCGGGCGCGATGAATCGCGCCCCTACGAAAGGAATGTGCGATGAATAATTTTTCCACAATTAAACAAATGAACGTTCGCGCGCTCGCTGCGGCAATCGTCGCGCTGATGATTGTAGGCGCCGCCGAAACGTGTCGAGCCGAGGAGCGCGCGCCGCCGGCAATCGTGCAGGTCGCGGCCGCTGCCAACGCAAGGCTCGCGCCGACACGCTGGGTGCCGGGCAGCGTGGTCAGCCGCGACGACGCGAAAATCGCGAGCGCGGAAGCCGGCCGGCTCGAATATGCCGCGGAAGTCGGCACACGCGTGAAAGCCGGCGAACGTCTGGCCAAGCTCGACGATCAGGCGCTGCGTCTGCGCCGCGAGGAAATCCAGTCCGACGTCGCGCGCGCCGAAGCGCAACGCGCGCTGTCGCAAGTGCAGCTCGATCGATTGGTGAAACTGGTTTCGTCGAACGCCATCGCGAAAACGCAGATTGACGAAGCGCGCGCTACTCTAGAAACCAACGTGCAAGCGCTCGCGCACGCACGCGCGCAACTGCATCAGATCGATCACGACATCGATCAGGCCGATGTGCGCGCGCCGTTCGCCGGTGTTGTCACCGAACGCTTCGCGCAACGCGGCGAATACCTGCAAGTCGGTGCGACCATCGTGCATCTCGTCGATACCGCGCACATCGAAGCACGCGTGCAGGCGCCATTGGCGTTGGCCGACAAGATTCGCAGCGGCATGGAAGTGAAAGTGAAATCGTCCGGTGTGGATAGCGTCGCCACCGTGCGCGCCGTGGTCCCCGTCGGCGACGAGCGCGCGCGTCAGTTCGAACTCCGCGTCGGGCTCGACCCGTCACTCGCGTTAGTCGGCAGCGCCATCGACGTACTGCTACCCGAGGACGTGGGCAACGAAGCGCTCACCGTCCCGCGCGACGCACTCGTGCAACGCGAAGACAAAACCTACGTGATGCGCGTATCGCCGCAAAACATCGCCGAACAAATACCGGTGAAAGCCAGCGGCGCCACCGGCGATAAAATCGAAGTACGCGGCGCGCTCGCCGCCGGCGATAGACTCGTTATACGCGGTGCGGAACGACTCGCCGCCGGGCAGGCCGTCAAAATTGCCGATGGCGGCTGACGGACAGCTTTGACGCAAGCAAATCACCATCGATGTCTCGCTCCTTCCCCCGCATTCGGGGGAAGGTTGGGATGGGGGCGAGCGTCCTCGACTGAGGTGAGTCGAAGCGTTGACCCGCATCAAAGAAAGTTACCCGCTCGCGCAGCGAGTGGAAGCTTTTGGTCTTCGATCGACTAGGCCAACAGCAAAGTCACTGGATTCCGGCCTTCGCCGGAATGACGAGCGAGAAGCACGAGCTGGATTCGCGCATTTGCTGGATTCACGATCTGAAGATAAGAGCTTTCACTCGCTGCGCGAGCGAGTGACTTTTTGTTGAGCGACAAAAAGTCACCAAAAAACGCTTTGTTCGTCGCGCAGCCCGTTGTTCGCGTACAGCACATCCCTGTGCTGGACGCGAACCGCTGGCTTCCTGCCAGCGGGTTAGCGCCATCGCAATCTGCTTAAAGCAAAGTGCTGCGCGCGGTGCGCTGATACAATCACGACCGAAGTTATACGCGCTGCGTGGATCGGCGCGATGCGTCTTAAACGACCAGAGCAAATCGAATGACGATATTCCGCCTGCTTCGCATGCAGGTAAAAGAAATGGATTTCCGAACCTATCGATCGAATAGGTTCATGTGGATGGCTTGGCTCATGCTGATCTGCTCAGGCGCGGCGAGCGCCGATGCGTTGCCGGATCACGTCACCTACGTCGGACTCGGCGATGCCAAAGGTTTGCGCGCGACGGTGTTCGGCGTGCGACCGGAAGACATGGCATCGTTGCCCGAGCGCGTGCCGCTCGACGAGATCAACATCGCCTTGCCGTGGGCGCGTCCGGTGCCGGATGTGTTCTGGTTCGACAAAAAACTGCGCGTGTGGTTTTCCGCACAGAAAAATCCGGCGCCGCTGGCCATCGTCATTTCCGGCACGGGTAGCGACGGCAACACCGGGAAACTTTCGACGTTGCGCGGCGCGTTGTACGGCGCGGGTTTTCATGTGCTCACGATGCCGTCGCCGACCTTTCCGGGTTTCATCGTGTCCGCGTCGAGCACGGGCGTGGCCGGCGATCTGAAGCAGGACAGCCACGATCTTTACGCAGCGATGCAACAGATCATCGCGCACCTGCCGCGCGGCGTGCAGATCACCGAGATCGACGTGCTCGGCTACAGCCTGGGTGCGGCCAATGCGGCGATGGTGAAATCCATCGACGCGACCGAGCAGAAACTGAAGATCCATCGCGCGGTCATGATCAATCCGCCGTTCAGCCTGTTCTCATCGATCGGTCGGCTCGACAGGCTGTTCGCGACGAGCATCGGCGGCGATGCGGGATTCGAAGCGTTGTATCAGCGCCTGTATGCGGAACTCGCGAATCTTTATCGCGCGTCGAATGCGCTCGAAGTCGATTCCAACTTCCTGCTCGGCGCGGCAACGACGGTGTTGAAAAGCGACGAGGAATTTTCCGCCGCCGTCGCGCTCACGTTCCGCATCGCGTTGGTGAACATGTTTTTCGCGGGCGATATTTACGCGGGTACGGGTGTCGTCGTCGATCCGAAACATTTGCCGAAAGTGAGCGACTCGTTAGAGGAAACCGCGCGCGTTTTGCGCCGAAAACCTTTCTCGGAATATTTCGCCAAAGTATTCGCGCCGTATTACATGGCACATCGGCCTGGCGCTACGCGCGAATCGCTCGTCGCGGAAAATCGTCTCGATATCATCGGCGATACGTTGCGCAACAATCCCGATTATTACGCGCAAACCAATAGCGACGATTTGATCCTCGACCGCACCGAACTGGATTGGCTTAAAAACACGTTCGGTCCGCGCATCGCCGTTTACGATCACGGCGGTCATCTCGGCAATCTCGGTGAGCGACAACAGATCGCCGACATGCTCGAGATGGTCACGGGCCGCTGGCGAGGTGCGCGATGATGCGTTCGGCTGTCGTGATCGCTGCCGCTGCGCTCGCCGGATGCGCGACCGGCAACGTGCAGATTCGCAGCGTGCCGGCCGAAACGCCGGCGGCCGATACGCAAGCGGCGATTGCCGCGCAGCAAACGCTCGCAGCTGCGAAATCGAAACAAGCCGCACCGACGGCTGAGCCTATCGTTCCGGCCGACGCGCCGTCGATGCGCACGTACGATCCGTGGGAGCCCATCAATCGTTTCACGTATCGGTTCAACGCGCGTTTCGACGAAACCGTGTTCCTTCCGGTCTCCAACGCCTATCGCAGTCTTCCGGCGCCGGTGCAGGGCGGCGTGCATAATTTCTTCAGCAATCTTTCCGAAGTCGACAGCACGATCAATTTCGCGCTGCAGGCTCGTCCGGCGCTCGGATTGCGCAGCGCGGGACGTTTTCTCATCAATACCACGATCGGCATCGGCGGCCTATTCGACGTCGCGGCGAAATTGAATCTCGCGCCTGCGTCGACGGGTTTTGCGACGACGCTCGCCACGTGGGGCATGCATCCCGGACCGTATCTCGTGCTGCCGTTTCTCGGTCCATCGACGTTGCGCGACGGCGTCGGTTATCTCGGCGATTTCGGCACGTCGTATGTCGTCGACATCGGCGGGCTGTATCGCAATTCGAGCCGGTCGTGGATGCTCGGCGTGGGCAACGCCATCGACCAGCGATCCAATATCAATTTCCGTTATTACGCGACGGGCTCTGCGTTCGAATACGAATCCATTCGATTCCTGTACGTGCGCAAACGCCTGATCGAAGACGAAGCTTTGCACAAGGACGAGCCCGTCGTGCGCGAACCTCGCACGCCTGCCGGGCAATAAGCGCGCGCTATTGTTTGGTCTCGTAGATTTCCGAGATGCGGCCG
The DNA here is from genome assembly GCA_040002515.1 of Rudaea sp. GTDB lineage: Bacteria > Pseudomonadota > Gammaproteobacteria > Xanthomonadales > Rhodanobacteraceae > Rudaea. Next base: position 4,558 of record JBDUEI010000091.1, read on the forward strand.
TTGTGGATCAGGAAGCGCACGGATTTGTCGCGGACGACATAGAAATAATAGTCGCCGAGATGATCGCCGCGGCTGTTCTCCAGCGGCAACTTTCGTGAAGGTTGACCGAGTGCTTCGATGAGGTCCGTTTCCGGATCGTTGACGCGCAGCACGCGAGACTCGGCCTGAAACGTATCCGCGGCGAACGCGGGACAGGCGAAGAACGCAATAAGGATCAGAAACACAATGCCGCGTTTCATAGAATCTCGCGATTGCACAACGCCAGAGCACGCTGGCCGCGCGCGACATCCCAATCGCTCGTTATATCCCTCGTCATCGACGGTACTGCAGTGCGCAAGCCGACGCAACAATTCGTTGGAATCGTCTGCCTAGCGTTGGCCCCACGCGATCTGCACACCGGCCATCACGTTGCGATCGATGCCGGGTTCGTAATAGCGGCCGTTGCTTTCGTTGACGATGATCGAGCCGACGTAACTTCGATCCAGAATATTGTTCATGCGCACAAACGTATTGATCTGCGCATGTCCCGCGATGAAGTGATAGCCGACGCTCGCATTGAGCAAGCCGTAACCCGGCGCGAACTCGGTGTTGAGGTCGTTGGTCGCCCCGCTGCTCGCCGCATTCGTTTCCAGCGACGCGTTCCAGCCGCTGCCGCCGTCCCATTTCAGGGCCGCGTAGAAATCCGAGCGCGGCACGCCGGGAATGCGCGAGCCGGCTGGCACGATCGTATTCGGTGTGGTGCACGTCGACGCGGCAGGGCAGGTCAGATACGGCGCGCGGAACGTCGCATCCAGATAGGTATATGCCGCCTCGACGCGCCATTGCTCGTTCAGCGGCCACACCAGTTTCGATTCCAGACCTTGCCGGCGCGCGCGGTCGATATTCTGGTACGTCGTGCGTCCACCCGTGGACGTTTCTACGGCCAATTCGTTGCGCGTGTTGGCTTGAAATACAGCGACATCAAGCTCCGCACCTTGACCGAAACGGAACTTCGATCCGATTTCCGAGTTGCGGCTGCGCGACGGCACCAGACCGAAATTGATGCCGGACGATCCATCCGGGCGATAGCCCAGTTCGTTGAACGTCGGCGTCTCGAAACCTTTGCCGTACGAGGCGTAAAGATTCCAGTTGTCGGTCGCCTTGAACAGAAGACCGCCGACGGGATTGGTCGCGCCGTACTTCACGTTGCCGCTGTCATCGGGACTCGTCGACGTGACGAAATAATCGTTCGAATCGAAACGCACCTGACTATGCCGAGCGCCGGCAGTCAGCGACCAGCGATCGGCGAAATCCCATTTGCCTTGCAGGTATTGATCGAAATCCGCTTCGTTGTCCTGTTCGTCGCGGCGCAGATCGCCTTGAATGCCGAGCACCGGTCCGACGAAATTGTTGTAGCCCTGACGATGTTGGCGTTGCCGATCGAAGCTCGCGCCCGCGGTGAGTTCGAACGAACGGCCGGCGAGCGAATCGCGATACGACCAGCGCGCATCCGTGCCGCCGTAGTTGCCGTCGAGTTCGATGACGCCGCCGGGACTCGTCGGCCGCGCCTGCGTCGAGACCGGAATGGACTGGTATTGCTCGACATCGCGATCGCCGTAATAGGCGAGCACGCGAATGCTTTGGGTCGACGTGATGTTCTGTTCGTAGATCGCACCATCCTGCACCTGATGCACGCTCTTGCGCGTATCGAATTGAACGGCGGGTACCTGCGGCTGACGTGGGTCGGCGTTGAATTGTGCGCGCGTCAGGCCGAGTGGATCGTCCACCGTGGGCAGCGATACGGTGTTGGCGAGCAGCGTGAGCTTGGCGCTGTCGCCGAATTTGTAGGTGACTTTCGCATTGCCGTTTTCGCGTTCGGCGCGGGCATGGGCGCGATAGTTGTCGGTATAGAAATGCGCAAAATCCACATTGTAGCCGAGCGCGCCTTCGCCGCCGCGCACATTGCCGGCGACGCGGTAAGTTCCGTAATCGCCGCCATCGAGCGAACCGCGCCATTGTGGTGGACCTGAGCCGTCGGCGGTGAAAATCTGGATCACGCCGCCGGACGAATTCCCGTACAGCGCGGAAAACGGCCCGCGCAGTACTTCGATACGATCGCCGGAATCGAGGCTGAAGTTGGAAACCTGTCCTTGTCCGTCCGGTGCGGTGGCGGGAATGCCGTCGGCATACAGGCGCACGCCACGCACGCCGAACGTCGAGCGCGCGCCGAATCCGCGGATGGAAATCTGTTCGTCCTGCGCGTAATTCTGCCGGTCGCGCGCGACCAGACCGGGAACGCCGGCCAGATATTCCGATGGATTGATACCCGGCGTGTTCGCATTCGGATCCTGCAGCGATACCGAATCGATCGACGCGGGAAGATCGAACGCGGATTGTTCCGAACGCGTCGCGGTGACGACGATCGTCTGCAGACTGTCGGCCGGTTTTTGCACGGAAGGTTCGTCGGCAAATGCGCTGTTGAACGTGGCGGCCGACGCCAGCAAAGCGCCGCCGATGATGCGGAAATAGAAACGGTCCACGAAATTCGCCTGAGAAGAGTCAGGTCGATTCTGGCATGTCCTTCAGCGCGCGGACCTCACGATTTTCATGAGTTTCAGCGCCGCTCGACGCGGCACTTTGGGCTCAATTCGTGAGCGGAATATTGTGCTTGTGAATCTTGCGATACAACGTGTTGCGGCTTATGCCCAAGGCCTGCGCGGTACGGCTGATATTCCAGCGCATGCGTTCGAGTTCGCGCAACAGCACATCGCATTCGGCCTGTTTGAGAGCGGCCGATGGCATGGCAGGTTCAACTGCGACAGCGACGGGCGTTTCGACGTGCGTCGTTGTCGTGGCCGCTGGCGTATCCATGTCGAGAATTTCCTGCGGCAGATTGGATACTCGAATCGTGGCGTTACGGCATAACGCCGATGCGGTGCGCAGCGCGTTGCGCAGTTGGCGAATGTTGCCGGGCCAAGAATAGTCGAGCAATTTACGGAACGCGTCTTCGGCGATCTGCGGCGGATCGTCTTCGTTTTCTTCGCGCAGCAAGGTTTGGATCAATTGTGCTTTGTCGCTACGGTCGCGCAGCAACGGCAAACCGAGTGTGATGCCGTTGAGTCGGTAGTAAAGATCTTCGCGGAATTCGCCGGCGGCGATCATCTGGCGGATGTCGCGATGCGTCGCGCTGATCACGTGCAGATCGACGGGCATCGACTGATCGCTGCCGAGCGGCACGACTTCGCGTTCTTCGATCACGCGCAACAACCGCGTTTGCAATATCAGCGGCATGTCGCCGATTTCGTCGAGGAACAACGTGCCGCCGCTGGATTGCAGAATCTTGCCGGGCCGTCCGTCTTTCGCGGCACCGGTGAATGCGCCGCGGGTGTATCCGAAGAGTTCGCTTTCGATCAGGCTTTCCGGAATCGCCGCACAGTTGACGGTGACGAAGGGTTTGTCCGACCACAAACTGTGTCGATGCAGCGTTTTAGCAAACGCTTCCTTGCCGGTGCCGGTCGCGCCGAGCAAAAGAATCGGCACCTGTTTCGCGAAAAGCTGCCGCGCGCAGATCATGTTCTTGCGCATCAGCGGATCTTCGCTGATGTGCGATTTTGAATTGTCCAGTCGCGCCGGTGCGATCGCTTCGGAAATGCGTTCGACGGACGGAATCGAATTGGCGCGGAGCACCGCGCGCAGCGGTGCGCGAACGAGCGCGAAGAAACGCCGGCCGTGGGCGAGATCGCGCACCGGCCAGATCGTGCTCGGTTCACTGCTGGCGCGGTGTTCGAGCGTTTCGAAATCGAACTTGAAGAAATGGCTGACTGGTTTGCCGACGAACGCGTTGCGGTTCGAATTGCCCAGTTGCAGCATCGCGCTTTCGTTCACGGCGAGGATGTTTCCCGTGCCGTCGACGGCGATCAACGCTTCGTGCAACAGGCCGACGAATTCGGGGCGGCTGTGGAAACGCAACACCCATGCGTGACCGAAATCGTTGAGGAAATTCCAGCGCGAGATCAGATTCGCGGACATGTTGACCAGCGCCATGGTGTGGCGCTGGACGAGACGGCTATCGTTCGAATTGACGGACGACGCATCGAGTACCGCGAGCAGCGAACCGTGCGCATCCATGATCGGCGCGCCGGAACAGGACAGTCCGACGTTGTAGCCGCGATAGTGTTCCTCGCGATGCACGGTCACCGAACAGCCTTCAGCCAGGCAGGTGCCGATGCCGTTGGTACCTTCGTGACGTTCATCCCACAGCGCGCCGAGCCACAATCCGGCTTGACGGAATTCGCGCTGCAGCGTCGGATCGGTGATGGTGCTCATCACCGCGCCTTGCATGTCCGACAGGATCACGGCGAATCCGGAGCCGGCGATCTGGTCGTACAGGCTTTCCATTTCCGCGCGCGCGACTTTCAGCAGTTCGCCCATGCGCTGCTGCGCTTCGCGGACGGTGTGTGGATCGAGCACCGTGCTCACGCGCTTGGCAGTCGGTTCGATGCCGTATTCCTTCATGCACCGATACCACGAACGCGTGACGTGCGGCTCGATACCGGCCGGCTTGAGACCGCTGCGCACGACATTGACGATGCGTGACGAGTGGCTTGTGGCAACGCTCAGATTGGACACGATAGGCCTCGAGTATGCGTTTTCCCGCCATTCTCAGGACACTTCGCCTGAAAAGTGTCGATGGCTAGGCCGCCAGCGTCTTCGCGCCGTGCTGAGCGCGAAGACTGTTCCCTTTACGGAACCCGCGCAAATTGCGCCGCAACATAAGTGGCGATTGTGTCAGATCTGGGACAGCGGGATGCTCGATGCAATACGTCCCACCCGGGATGCTTATTTCAATTCGTCCGGCGTACCGAATTTGTATTTCTGATCCGCACTCGCGCTGTACTTGGAACGGACGAAGGCGAATATCTTGAACAGATCGTCGGTCGATTTCACGATCTGCCCGAACGGCGGCATCGGTCCGACGACGTTCTCTCGGCCTTTGCGCGAATAACCCTGTTGCTGAAGCGCATCGCTGCCCAGCGTGACCAGACGGAAAATCGTGTCGTCGTCACCTTCGTAGACCCACACGTCGTTGGTCAACGGCGGACACATCCCGCCGCCGCCGCCGCCGCCGTGGCAGCCGTTGCAACCGTAGCTCAAAAACAGATGTTCGCCTTGCGCAACGATATCGGCCTGCGTCTCCTGGTAGGGATTCTTGATCTGTCCTTTCGACACCTTCGCGATGAAATCCGCGGGTTTGAGCGCCAGGTCGGCGGGCGATACGGCCGGTGGACTGCCCGCGGCAACCGCTGTGCGCAAGGTGTACGTGGTCGCGGCTGACACGAGGCCGAGCAAGACAAACAAAGCAACGCGTTTTAGCACGATCATTTCTCCTGGGTGATGTTGGCAACGGCGAAATCCGCCATCGCTTCCTGATTCCGATCCGCGCATCGATAGCGGGCGACGCAAATCATGATCCAGACGCGCTGCCTTTGGTGCCGCTGGTTTGCAGCAATTTCAGCATCGCCTGGCTGTTGTTGGCTTCGGCGATCGACAGGGCAGTGCGTCCGTCTTCGGATTTCGCCGACGGATCGGCGCCGGAGGCGAGCAGCAGTGTGCCGATGCGCGTCATGTTGTTCGCGGCCACGACCATCAGCGCGGTGACGCCGCCGGCGTTTTTCGCATTGACGTCGGCGCCATGCGCGATGAGCGTTTTGGCGATGTCCTCCGAGCTTGCGATGCTTGCGAGCATCAGCGGCGTATACGCGGCTTTGCCGACGGCGCGATTGACGTCCGCACCGGCAACGACGAGAGCGTCGAGCGCTTTCGGTTTATTGTTCTGCGCGGCGACGCCGAGCGCGGTGAGGCCATTGCCATCGGCCGCATCGAGTTTCGCGCCGCCTTTGACGAGACGCTGCACGAGTTCGCCATCGTCGATCCATGCCGCATACATCAGCGGCGTCCATCCGCTGATGTCGACGATATTCACATCGGCTTTGGCGTCGACGAGCTGATTCACCAGATCGCTGAAGCCGAACCGCGTCGCGTTGGTGAGCGGCGTATAACCATCGTTGAAATGTGCGTTGATGTCGGCTTTGTGCGCGAGCAGATAGCGCACGCGTTCGGCATCGTCGGCGACGATGGCGTTGTTGAGTTCTTCGTTCGCGCTGGCCCCATGCGCGAGCGCGGTTTTCAATGCAGGCAACGAACTTGCGCGCGGCGCGGGTGTGGCAGACGCCGTCGTTTCAGGAACGGCCGCCGCTTTGTACGGACCATGCGACGGCAGATCGCCAGAGATCGAACAGGCATCGCATTTCACCAGCGGCACGCCGTAATCGTCGAGGATCGCTTTGATCTTGTCTTTGTTTTTCGCGATCGCATCGTCGATCGCCGCTTTGATGTCGGGTCGTCCACGCGGAACGGCGAGCGACATGTCGAATTCCAGCGGCACGTCGCCCGGAAACAGATTGACCGGTTGTACCGTGATCGGCGCGTGCAACATCGTTTTGTAATAACCCGCCATCGGGCCCCACGACGCGGCGATGTCGAGCTGGCCGTCGATCACTTGCTGCACTTGATACGACGGCTGGTTTTCCTTGACCAGATCGCCGTTGTGACTCAGATAGTGCACGACCGTGTTGGCCATGATTCCCCACGGCGCCATGGCCTGGCGGATCGCGGAAACCTGAAACACGCCGATGCGCAACTTCTGCAATGACTTGTCGCTGAAACTGTCGAAGTGGAAACCGCGATCGTTGCGATACGCGAACACGAACGTCGAGCGATACAGCGGCGCGGTGGTGATCGCGCCTTCGGTATCGGAAGCCATGTCCATCCACAAATCGCACGCGCCTTCGCTGAGCGTGGTGCGCATCAGGCCGCGTTCGATCGACGGGCGCCAGTAATATTGCACGCCGGTGCCGAGCGATTGCCCGATGACCTGCGCGATCTTGTTTTCGAATCCTTCACCCTTTTCATTCGACAGCGGCATGTTGCCGGGATCGGCGCACACCGTGAGCGAGCGAAGCGGTTCGGCTGCCGCGCAGGCTCCGCCGGTGAACAAGGCGACAGTCAGCAGCGCGAGATGCAGCGTGGATTTCATGGTGTTCCTCATCGGGCTTCGTTGCGAACATTGAGTTGGAGCATGGATCGTAGCCGCAATCGACCCAATGCAAAGTGAAGCGGGGCGGATCGGGAAAAAATCCGGCGGCGGGAGCCGCCGCCGGATGAACCTTCTAGACATCCAAACGATTACTTGCCCGAAGCCAATGCCGAGCCGGGGTCGTTGCCGCCCACACGGAACGTGTACAGCGTGCCGCCCTGCGGGATGTGATTGAGTCCTGCGGCTTTGGTCATCGCTGTCGCACCGATCGCGCCGAACTTGTCGGACAGATCCAGACCCGCGGTAACCGGCAAGCCGATCCATCCGCCGATGCCGGACCAGATCGAGATGTATTCCTTGCCCTTCACCGAGTACGCGATCGGATTGCCGATGATGCCGGAGCCGAGTTTGCGCGACCACAACACCTTGCCGGTTTCACGATCGACGGCGCGGAAATCGCCACCGAGCGAGCCGTAGAACATCAGGCCGCCGGCGGTGGTGAGCGTGCCACCCCAGTTCGGATATTGATCAGGAATTTCCCACTTCGTTTCGCCGGTGACGACGTTGAACTTCTTGATCTTGCCTGTCACGCCCGGTTTTTCCGGATACATAAACACGTTGGCAAACACATATACCGTGCCCTGCTGCGTGTGCGAACGATCTTGTGGATTCAATTCCATGCACCAGTTGTTGGTCGGCACGTAGAAGTTGGCTGGATCGCTCGGATCGACCGATGCGGGTTGTTGATCCTTACCGCCCATCGCCGACGGACACACCTGCGTGTTCTTCTGCGGTTCGAGCGGTGAATGCTCAGCTACTTTGACCGGACGACCGGTTTTCATGTCGACCTTCTCGGCCCAGTTCGCGGTGACGAACTTGTGCGCGCGAAGCAGCGTGCCGTCAGTGCGATCGAGCACGTAGGCGAAACCGTTGCGATCGAAATGCACGAGCGCTTTGTGCTTCTTGCCGTCGACGTCGAGATTGTCGACCAGGATCAGTTCATTGATGCCGTCGTAATCCCATTGATCGAACGGCGTCATCTGATAGGCCCATACCGCTTCGCCCGTGTCTACGTTGCGGGCAAAGATCGTCATCGACCACTTGTTGTCCCACGAGCCGTCGTTACAGGCTTTCTGCGATTGCGGTTTGGCGCCGCAACGGAAGGACGGTGACCACAAGCCCGGGTTACCGGTCGAGTAGTAAACGAGATGCAGCGCCGGATCGTAGGCATACCAGCCCCACGCCGCACCGCCGCCGCGTTGCCACTCGTCGCCCGGATAGGTATGGATACCGAGATCCTTACCGGCCGTGCCGTATTCCGGATGTTTCTTGTTGGTTTCCGGTGTCAGGCAGACGTCTTTATCCGAACCGGTCGACTGGCATTCCCACACTTTCTTGCCGTCGGCCAGGTTGTACGCGGTGAAACGACCGCGCGCGGCGAATTCATCGCCGCCGAAACCGATCATGACCTTGTCGTTCGCGATGATCGGCGCAGGCGTGATGGTTTCGCCTTTGTCCGGATGCGCGTGTTTGATGACCCAGTCTTCCTTGCCGGTCGCCGCATCGAGCGCGATGACGTAACCGTCCAATGTGCCGAACACGAGCTTGCCGTCGGCGTACGACATGCCGCGGTTGACCGTATCGCAACAGGCACGCGGCACGGCGGATTCGTCGCGGCCGGATGTCTTGTTGTAGTTCCACACTTGCGTCGGATGATCCGGATCGCTCAGATCGAGCGCCTGCACGATGTTCGGCCAGCCCGATTCGATGAACATCATCGGTTTGCCGGCGACATCCTGAATCACCAATGGCTGGCCTTCGTGACCGCGCATGGTGCCGGACGATTGCGCCCAGACCATCTGCAGATCTTTCACGTTGCCGGTGTTGATGTCTTTCAATGCGCTGAAGCGGTTGAGATTCAAATCGCCCGCCGGCGCTCCCCACTGATTCGGATCCTTGAACCGCTGCAACTGTTCGGCATCGGTCGCCGCGAATGCGGACATCGACGAGAGCAGTGTGGCACCGGCCGCGAGCAACATCGACAACGCCGCGCGCTGTGTACGCAGTGTCTTGTAAGGTGACATGTACGAAGCTTTCATTGCCTTCCCTCCGCTGTAATTTCTATGTGCTGTCGGGTTGATTTTGGATGTCACTTGACGTCGGCGATTTACGCACAGCGTCGTCATCAACGCAGAACAGTCTGCGCGTCCTATCGCACTCGCGTAGTCGACCCTGGTCTCCCTGCCGGCCGGTAAGCGCGATGCCGTGGCTTTGGCCGCAGCGCACACATCGATTTGCAACGATGCGAAGCGTTATGCGGTAACGAACCGAGGACGAGTCTAGTCCCGTCGTGCACGACTGCACGTTGCACTGCGGCACGTTCTTAAGAGGGGTAACTGCTGCGCCTTGCGCGCAGCAGGGTGTATCAAAAGCGGAACAGTCGCGGTCGTGCGGAGCGTAAATCGATGCCGAAGGACCGCCGAATGCGCATCTATTTTCCGGAACGGATGAAAACGCCCCATGGCAATCCGCCGACGGGAATCGTCTTGATCGTCTTGAATGTAGCCGTGTCGATCACGCTGACATCGTTCGACCGCCCGTTGGCGGTATACAACTTCGCGCCATCCGGCGTCATCGCCATATTCCACGAGCGTTTGCCGACCGTCGCGGTGGCGACGATTTTTCCCGTCGCCACATCGATCGCCGACACCGTTCCCTGGCCGCCGTTGGCGACGAACACGCGCTTGCCGTCCTTGCTCGTCATCGCATCGGCCGGATGCACACCGGTCTTGATCGACGCGGTAACTTTCTTCTGATCGAGATCGACCACATCCACGCTATCCGTGGTTTCCTGCACCACGTACGCGATTTTCTTGCCCGGCAATATAGCGATGCCGCGCGGATGCCCGGCTGTCGCGATCTTGGCGATCGACTTGCCGGCCTTCAGATCGATCACATCGATATCGTTGGAATTCTCGTTACTCGTGATCAGCCATTTTTCGTCCGCGCTGAACACGCAGTGCTCCGGATTCTTGCCTTGCGTCGCGATTTTCTTCGTCACCTTTTGCGTGGCGACGTCGACGAATGCCACTTCGTTGTCGTCTTCCACGCACACCGCCACCGTCTTTCCATCCGGCGATAGCGACGCGCCTTCCGGACTCGCACCCACCGCGATCTTCTGCTTGATCGCGCCGGTGGCGAGATCGACGACGACCAGCGCATTGCCTTTCGCGTCGACGACGAACGCCATGGTCTCGGCCGGATCCGTCACCACGGCCTGGATCTTCTCGCCGATTTTTCCGTTTTCCGGAATCGTCTTGATGACCTGATCGGTCGCCGTATCGATGATCGAGATCGTGCCGTTCTCCTGATTGCCGACGTACGCTTTGGCGGCTGCGCACGCATCGATGGCGACAAAACCTGTGGCGACGACGACGGCGCAGATTATCGTACGTTTCATACATTTCCTCGTTAGCATTTGGTTTCACCGTCATTGCCGCGGAAGCGGGAATGACGAGCGAGAGAAGCGATTGCCAAGTGTAGTCCGGCGTCCGACGTCACGGCAGCATACGTGGTCATTCGGGAATATTTCCCAAACGCCGTTTACACCGATGCACGGCGTGCCATCATCGTCGCGTACGCAACGGGATTGACGATGCACGCGCAACCCATCCGAGTCATGTTGGTCGACGATCATGCCGTCGTGCGCTCGGGATTCCGGCGTTTCCTCGAAGAATTCGCCGATATCCGGGTCGTGGCCGAAGCCGAATCCGGCGAACTGGCCTACCGCGGTTATCTCGAATCCGAACCCGACGTGATGGTGCTCGATATTTCCATGCCCGACACGAGCGGGCTTGCGCTCATGCAGCGGTTGTTCGCGCGCGCGCCGAACGCACGCGTGATCATTTTCAGCATGCATCAGGATTACGCGATGGCCGAACGCGCGCTCGAAGGCGGCGCGCGCGGCTACGTCACGAAAAGCAGCGCGCCGGAAATTTTGGTCAACGCTGTTCGCGAAGTGGCGGCCGGACGTTTGTTCGTCAGCGCTGATGTTGCGCGTGCGGTCGCCGAATCCAAAACCGGCGGGCAGGAAAATCCGATCACGCAACTCTCCACACGCGAATTCGAAATATTCCAGCAGCTCGTCGGTGGCCGTTCGCCGCCCGATATCGCGCGTGCGTTGAATCTGAGCTCGAAAACCATCGCCAACTATCACACGCTGATCAAACAAAAACTCGGCGTAAGCAGCGACATCGAACTGGTCCGCATCGCATTGCGCCAGAATTTGATTACGCCGTGATGAGCGCGCGTGCGCCGATGACGATGTCGCGCTTCATCGTGCGCCGCATCCTGGCGATCAGCGCGGTGATTTTGCTGGGCGGCGTGGTGTTGGCCGTTTGGCGTGCGCAATTCGATGTCGCGCGCGAAGAACGCGGCGCGGCCGACGAAGTACGATTGTTCGAAGTGTTGTACGCGATCGAGAATGGCCCTGCGGACGAGATCGATGGTCATCTTGCAGACTTGCGCGCGCTCAATGCATCACGCACATTGCGCCACATCCGTTTTTCGCTGATCGACGGCAACGGCAGCGTTCTCGTCGCGGCGAATGAAACGGAACCGCCGGATTTTCTGCAAAGGATGTTCGCGAAATTCGCACCGGGCGATGTCGCCGCCGCCGCACCGCCCTGGCTTCTGCAACGCGACGATGGCCGGAAACTCTATGCGAGCCTCGCGCTCGACCCGGCCAGCGAACAACAGGAATCGCTCGACAACCTCGAAGGCATGTTGTTCGTGCTCGCGGGTTATGCGCTGCTCATCTTGCTCGCGATTTATTTCACATCCACCCGCGCGTTGGCGCCGATGCGTTCGCTGCTCGACGCGATCGATCGCTATCGCCGCAACGATTTTTCCGCACGACTGCCGACATTGCCGTTCGCCGAAACCGACGCGATCGGCGGCGCGCTCAACCACATGGCCGGCGCGCTGTCGGACGCGCAGGAGCAACGTCGCGAACTGAGCCTGAAACTGGTGTCCTCGCAGGAAGACGAACGCATGCGCATCGCGCGCGAGCTGCACGATCAGTTCGGCCAAAGCCTGACCGCGATGCGCGCAGATCTGAGCTGGCTGATACGACGCGCAGAGGATTCGCCGCAGACAAAAGATGTGTTGCATGGCATGAGCCAACAATGTGAAACGCTGCAACTCGGCATCCGCGATCTGCTGAACCGATTGCGACCGGTCGACGCGCACGCATCGGGGTTCGCTGCCGCGCTCAAAAAACTCATCGACGATCTCGTGCACGGTTGGAACGATCGGCTCGGGGAATCGACGCGTTTTTCGCTCGATTACACGATCGATGAACACGATGTCGGCGACGACGTCGCGCTCGCCGTTTATCGTCTCACGCAAGAAGCGCTGACGAATGCGGTTCGCCATGCGCACGCATCGAACGTGGTCGTCCGAATCGTGCGCGACGACGGCGCGGTGGACTGGTCGGTCGAAGACGATGGTGTCGGCATCGCCGATATCGGTTCGAGTCTCGCCGCCGGCAACGGCATCGCCGGCATGCGCGAACGCGCGTGGGCGCTCGGCAGCGATCTGCACGTGACGCCCGCGCATTTATGGCCGACCGGTCTGCGTCTTGCTGCGCGGTTTCCCAGACTTCCCTTTCCGAACTGATTCGAACCGATACAACCGATCCCGTTCGGCGCGGGAAATTTTCCCGCCACCCCACGCCTTCGTCGAACTCGTGTAAAACGCTTTCACGAAAAAAAGGAAGGTTCGGATGGCGATCAAACCGATTCTGCTCGCGGCGGCGCTCATGACGGCTGCGAACGTGCGCGCGCAGAATGCGTCCGAGCAGCCAGATACCGAAGAACTCAACACCATCAAGGTCATCGGCATCACGCCACAGCAAGGCGCGGAATTGCCGGAATCGTCGATTCCGTACAACGTTCAGACGACCACGGCCGGCGCGCTCGATCGATCGCAAACGTTCAACATCACCGACTACATGAACCGGAATCTTACCGGCGTCACGATCAATTCGGCGCAGAGCAATCCGCTGCAGCCGAATCTGCAATTCCGCGGTTTCACCGCATCGCCGCTGCTCGGCGGTTCGGAAGGCGTATCGGTGTACGTCGATGGCGTGCGCGTCAACGAAGTATTCGGCGATAGCGTGAACTGGGATCTGATTCCCGAAGAAATCATCTCGAAGATGTCAGTGATTTCCGGCGCGAATCCCGTCTACGGATTGAACACGCTCGGCGGCGCGATCGAGATTACCACGCGCAACGGATTCACCGATCCGGGGTTGCACGCGCAAACCTCCGGCGGCTCGTGGGGCCGCAGCGAAAGCTCGGTGCAGGGCGGCAACAACAACGGCACATGGGGTTATTACCTGTTGGCCGATCATTTCGAAGAACGCGGCTGGCGTGACTATTCGAATTCGAACGCGAACAATTTTCTCGGTACTGGAAGTTATCGCAGCGACGGCGTGACGCTCGACCTGCATTTGGCGCACGCGGAAACGAAATTGAACGGAAATGGTGCTACTCCGCTCGGCGCGATCGCCGAACGCCCGCAAAGCGTATTCACCGCGCCGGACCGCACGCAGAATTACTACGACCTGATCAACCTGCAAGGCAGTTATAAATTCAACGACAACTCGATTGTGTCGGCGACCGTGTTCGCGCGCCAAGTCAACACGCGTTCGTACAACGGCGACGCAACGGATTTCGAAGCGTGCGACGATAACGAAGAAATTCTTTGCAACGGCGATGGCTCGCCCGTCGTCGACCAGAACGGCAATCAGGTTCCGACCACGTTCGACGCGATCAACAACATCGGCGTGCGCAAACAGCGCAGTCTCGGCGGGTCGCTGCAATGGGTGTTCAAGCAATCGGTGTTCGGTCTGCGCAACCAGTTCGCGGCCGGACTCGATTACGATCACGGCCGCGTCAACTACAACTCCGTCGTCGAAGCATCGAGGTTGATCGTCCTCGATAATTTACCGCTCAGTTCGTTGACGCAAGCCGAAACCGGCGTGTTCGTGCCGGACCAGGCGCTCGACGTGCACGCGACCGCCGTCACGTCCGGCGTTTACGCGACCGATACGATCAACTTGAACGACCGCCTCGCGCTCACCGTCTCCGGCCGCTACAACCACACGCAATCCAACCTCCAGGATTTGAGCGGCACCAATCCGGATTTGAACGGCAACCATACGTTCTCGCGACTGAATCCGGCGATCGGACTGGCGTATCAATTCTCGTCATCGCTGAATGTCTACGGTGGTTACAACGAATCGACGCGCGCGCCAACCGCCGTCGAACTGGCGTGCGCGAGTGCCGATGCGCCGTGCAAACTTCCCAACGAATTCGTCGCCGATCCCGATCTGAAACAAGTCGTCGCGAAGAATTACGAAGCCGGTATACGCGGTCAGTTCGACGGCGGCATGTTCGGCGCGACGCGCTGGAAAGCTGGCGTGTTCCGCACCACCAACGACGACGATCTCATCTTCCAGGCCACCGGCGGCGCGCAGTCGAACGAAGGTTTTTTCGCCAACGTCGGTCAAACGCGGCGTCAGGGCGTCGAGGCATCGATCACCGGCAAGATGTTCGACAACCGGCTCGACTGGTTCGCCAACTACACGTATCTCGATGCGAAATTTCTTTCGCCGTTCAGCGAAATCAGCGCGAATCATCCGGATGCCGATCCGGACACCGGCCTCATTTTCGTCAAAGCTGGCGACCGACTGCCCGGATTGCCGAAGAATCAGTTCAAGGTCGGCGCCGATTTCGCGATCACGCCGCAACTCACCGTCGGCGGCGACATGATGGCCAATTCGGGCCAGTATTATCGCGGCGACGAAGCCAACCTGCTCAAGCCGCTCGGCGGATTCGCCGTGTTCAATCTGCGCGCGGTGTATCGCGTCGTCCCGCACGTCTCTCTGTATTTCCGTCTGCAGAATCTGTTCGACCGAACCTATTCGGATTTCGGCGTGATCGGCAACGCGAGCACCGTGCTGCCGCAATTCACCGACCCACGACTGATCAGTCCCGGCGCACCGCGCGCGCAGTGGGTCGGCGTGAGCGTCGATTTCTGAAGGGCACTAAACTTGCGTGTCGACGCGTTCCGCATCGACGACGACAAAAGGATTTTTATGATCAAAGTAAGTGTGATGTATCCCGCCGGCGCCGGCCATACCTTCAATATGGATTACTACCTGAAGGAACACGGTCAGCTTCTGAAAGATCGATTGGGTTCCGCGCTCAAGCGCATCGCCGTGGATAGTGGCGTGGCAGGCGGTGCGCCGAATTCGCCGCCGACATATATCGCGATGGGGCATCTGTATTTCGATTCCGTCGATGCATTTCAGACATCGTTCGGACCGCACGCCGACGAGATCCTCGGCGACCTTCCGAATTTCACCAACACGCAGCCGACGATTCAGATCAGCGACGTGAAGTTGTAATCCGGAATCCCACCCCAACCTGTGCCGGGGGCGTGACAGTCTGTTCACTTCCCGGCTCACGGTTTCCTTGTCACGCGCGCGGTGAAACGCGGGCGTAGAATCGGCGGGCTCGCACGTTGCGACGTTCAACTTGTCCAACTTCAATCGATGACGACACTCGAAACCATTTCCGAACAGCGCAGCTTCGGCGGCGTGCAGGGGTTCTATCGGCACGCGTCGGCGCTATGCGACGGTCCGATGAAATTCTCCGTCTATAGACCGCCGCAGGCCGAGCACAATGTGGTGCCGGTGTTGTATTACCTTGCGGGACTGACGTGTACCGAAGAAACATTCGTCATCAAGGCCGGTGCGCAACGCGTGGCGTCGGAGCTCGGCATCATGCTCGTCGCGCCGGACACGAGTCCGCGCAACACGGGCATTGCCGACGAAGCGGCGGACTGGGAATTCGGCGCGGGCGCTGGGTTTTACGTCGATGCGACGCAGGCGCCGTGGTCGAAACATTTCAGGATGTATTCGTACGTGACCAAGGAATTGCCGGGTCTCGTCGGCGCGAATTTCGCGGCGGATATGGCGCGCGAAAGTATTTTCGGACACTCGATGGGCGGTCATGGTGCGTTGACGATCGCGCTGAAGAACGCGCAGCGCTACAAATCCGTGTCGGCGTTCGCACCGATCGTCGCGCCGAGCCAGGTGCATTGGGGCCAGAAGGCGCTGCCGCGTTTTCTCGGTGACGATCAGAAGACATGGAGCGATTACGACGCGACGCAATTGGTCGCGAAACGGACATTTCCCGGCACGATCCTGATCGACCAGGGCGAGGCCGATAAATTCCTGGCCGAAGAATTGCGTCCACACCTGTTCGAGGCGGCGTGCCGCGCCGCCGGACAAGCGCTGAAGTTGCGCATGCAGCCGGGATACGATCACAGCTATTACTTCATCAGCACGTTCATGGACGATCACTTGAGGCATCACGCCGCCGCGTTGCACGCCTGAACGATACGGATTGAACACATTGAATTGAGTACAACGAATTGAACACATCGGACGGAGTGGCAGAATGAAAACCAGAGCAGCCGTAGCGTGGGAAGCGGGCAAACCGCTGAGCATCGAGGAAGTCGATCTCGAAGGTCCGAAGGCGGGCGAAGTGCTCGTCAAGATCATCGCGACCGGTGTCTGTCACACCGATGCGTTCACGTTGTCCGGTGCCGATCCGGAAGGTCTGTTTCCCGTCATTCTCGGCCACGAAGGCGGCGGCATCGTGCAGGAAGTCGGCCCCGGCGTGACCAGTGTCAAAGTCGGCGACCACGTGATTCCGCTGTACACGCCGGAATGCGGCGAATGCGAATACTGCCGTTCCGGCAAAACCAATCTGTGCCAGAAAATCCGCATCACACAAGGCAAAGGCCTGATGCCGGACGGCACCTCGCGCTTCTCGATCAAGGGCAAACCGATCCTGCACTACATGGGCACGAGCACGTTTTCCGAGTACACCGTGCTGCCGGAAATTTCCGTCGCGAAGATCAATCCGAAAGCGCCGCTGGAAAAAGTCTGTCTGCTCGGATGCGGCATTACGACCGGCATCGGCGCGGTGTTGAACACGGCGAAAGTCACGCCGGGTTCGACAGTCGCGGTGTTCGGTCTGGGCGGCATCGGTCTGGCGGTGGTGCAAGGTGCGGTGATGGCGAAAGCTTCGCGCATCATCGCCATCGACATGAATCCATCGAAGTGGGAAATGGCCAAGGCCATGGGCGCGACGGATTTCGTCAATCCGAAGGATTACGACAAACCGATTCAGCAAGTCATCGTCGATCTGACCAACGGCGGCGTCGATTTTTCGTTCGAATGCATCGGCAACGTCAACGTGATGCGCTCGGCGCTGGAGTGCTGTCACAAAGGCTGGGGCGAATCGATCATCATCGGTGTGGCCGGCGCAGGCCAGGAAATTTCGACGCGCCCGTTCCAGCTCGTCACCGGACGCGTGTGGCGCGGTTCGGCGTTCGGCGGCGTGAAAGGTCGTTCGCAGTTGCCCGGTTATGTCGATCGTTATCTCGGCGGCGAAATCAAGATCGATGAATTCATCACCGAAGTGTTGCCGCTGGAAAAAATCAACGAAGCATTCGATCTCATGCACGAAGGTAAAGTGATTCGCTCGGTCATCAAATACTGAGCGCGCGTCGGATACACATTCAAGAAACGCTCATCGGAGGGAAAAGTCATGGCAGTAAAAATTCATCCATCGATCGACAACGGAATCAAAAAAGGCGCCGGCGACAGCTTCAAGGGCGGCACGCTGCAATGCAAATGTTCGTCGAATCCGGTCGAAGTGAAAGTCGACACGCAATCGGCGCACAACCACGCATGCGGTTGCACGAAGTGCTGGAAGCCCGAGGGCGCGCCATTCTCGGTCGTCGCCGTGGCCGGCCGCGACAAGGTCAACGTCACCAAGAACGCCGACAAGCTGAAGATCGTCGACGAGAAAGCCGCGATCCAGCGCCACGCCTGCAAAGAATGCGGAACGCACATGTACGGCCGCATCGAAAACAAGGCGCATCCGTTCTACGGCCTGGATTTCATTCACACCGAACTGTCGAAAGAATCCGGCTGGACCGAACCGGGTTTCGCCGCATTCGTATCGTCGATCATCGAAGGCGGTTACAACCCAAGCGGTATGGGCGAAGTGCGCAGCACGCTGAAGAGTGCAGGTCTCGAACCTTATGACTGCCTGAATCCGCCGTTGATGGATGCGATCGCGACGCATAACGCAAAGGCGTCGGGTGCGTTGAAGGCCTGAGTTTTTTTTGCTCCATCCAGCGCGGCGCAATGCCGCGCTGGTGCGACCCGGGGTGAAGCCGCGATATCAGTTGCTGAGGTAGTAGCCTCGTGCCGTGACCCCGTTACCGTTCGTGCGAAGGCGATACGTTTTCCCCGGTGCAAAAACCAGCGGAGTGGACAACACCGTCGTCGCGTCCAGAACGCCGCGAAATGTCGGCTTCGTCTGAACGGAAAAAAGCGACCACACCGGCTCGGCGTCAGTGCCGGCCTGCCGTTCAAAGCTGGCTCGAATCGGCGTTGAAGACTCTTCCAGCTCGACGTCGGTAATCACCATCAGCTTTCCGTCTGGAACTTCGAACGACACATTCCACTCGCCGTTTTGGCCAACGCTGAAGCGAGGAAGAATTCCGTCGACATCCTGCGTGGCGCGAATAACCGCGATGAGTGACGGTCCGAACTGGAAAACCGCGGTGTCCGTGATGGGAAGTGATGACAAACCGAGGGAACCTGCGTTCGGTAATGTCGATACCGGAGCCGCGAACGCTGGGCCGAAGGAAGAAACCAAAAGAGAGACGAACAGAATCGAACGCATGACCTTTTCTCCACGTGAAGGGTCGACATTAGGTCGCTTCAGCCGAGAGTCGTTCGGATTGTATTCGGACAACTTGCGGACATAGGGTCAAAATTACTTCGATGTTTGAAGACCAAAGCAGAGTCACTGGATTCCGGCTTTCGGCGGAATGACGAGCGAAAAATCTCGTACTGTCCAGGAAACTGAAATCTCGCCTATTTCGAGCCGATGACCGCCGCGATCATCGGCCAAACATTCTCGAGCACCTTCGGCTCGCCCGCCGCGAGCGGGTGCAGGCCATCGTCTTGCATCAATGTCGCGTCCTGCGCCACGCCATCGAGCAGGAACGGGACCAATGGCGCATTGAATTCCAGCGCGGCGTCCCGATACATCTGACGTAGCGACGTTCGGTACTGCGGTCCGTAATTGATCGGCAATTCGATTCCAAGAATGATCACCTTCGCGCCAGCGTCACGGCTGGCTTTGATAATGGCATCCAGATTCTTGCGGATTTGATCGATCGTCAGCCCGCGCAAGCCATCGTTGGCGCCGAGTTCGACAATGACGATGCCGGGTTTGTGCTGCGTCAGCAGCGCGGGCAGGCGGGCCAATCCACCGGACGTGGTCTCGCCGCTGATGCTCGCGTTCACCACCTCGACAGGCGGCGCGTGCGATTTCAATCGTTGCGCGAGCAAAGTAACCCAACCCGCGTTCGGATCGATGCGATACGCGGCCGACAACGAATCGCCGAGCACCAATACGGGCCGCTCGGCGGCGAATGCACAGGATAGCGTGGCGAACGAAATGAATATGGCGGAAAAAAACGATGTGCGCATAAGTAACGATGTCGAAGCGGAAATCTCGGCCGTCGATGTTAGCAAAAGCGTGGAAGGTCCCGAGGGACGCATCGATATTCTTTCGAGCGTGAATTTCGATGTGCGCAAAGGCGCGAGCCTCGCCATCGTCGGCGCATCGGGTTCGGGCAAGACGACATTGCTCGGATTGCTGGCCGGACTCGATACGCCGACGCGCGGTGAAATCACGCTCGCCGGCACGCGCATCGACGCGCTCGACGAAGAAAGCCGCGCCGCGTTGCGCCGTCGATATGTCGGATTTCTGTTTCAATCGTTTCACTTGTTGCCGGCTTTGAATGCGGAAGAGAACGTGATGTTGCCGCTCGAACTCGACGGCCGTTCGGATGCGCGCGAGCACGCGCGAGCGGCGCTGCACGATGTCGGGCTGGATGCGCGGCGCCGTCATTATCCGCATCAATTGTCCGGCGGCGAGCAGCAGCGCGTCGCACTCGCGCGCGCGTTCGTACATCGTCCGCGCATTCTTTTCGCGGACGAACCGACGGGAAATCTCGATCAGAAAACCGGGCGCGTCGTCGGCGATTTGCTGTTCGAATTGAATCGATCGCATGCGACCACGCTCGTGCTCGTCACGCACGATCTCACGCTCGCACAGCGTTGCGCGGCGAGCGTGCATCTTGACGGCGGCAAACTCGCGACGGCCGCGCACGCATGAAACCAATGTCGTTCGCGTGGCGCACGTTGCGCCGTGAGTTTCGCTACGGCGAACTGGCGACACTCGCGATCGCCCTGATTCTCGCGGTGGCCGCGCTCGGCGCGGTCGCCACACTCGGCCAGCGCGTGGAACACAGCGTGGTCGCATCCGCCGCGGAATTCATCGGTGGCGACGTGGGCTTGAGTTCGCGCGAACCGCCGTCGCCGGAATTGTCGAACGAAGCCGCTCGGCTCGGATTGCGCACGAGTACCACCGCGAATTTTCCGACGGTGCTGTTCGCCGGCGGCAAAAGCCAGCTCGCCGATATTCGCGCGGCCGACGCCGGTTTTCCGTTGCGTGGTGAGTTGCGCGTGAGCGATACGTCGGGCGTCGAACGAATCGCGCACACGCCGGACATGGGCGGTGTGTTCGCGGAACATCGATTGCTCGCCGCGCTCGATCTGAAAATTGGCGATCCGTTGCAAATCGGCGATCGCACGTTGCGCATCGCCGGCGAAATTCAACGCGAACCGGATGGCGGGGAATTGTTCGCACTCGCGCCGCGCGTTCTTATGTCGCTCGACGACGCGAAATCCGGCGGTCTTCTCGCGACGGGCAGCCGCGCGCGCTATCGAATCATGGCTGCGGGCGAAGAACGCGCGGTTGCGGATTTTTCCACTTTTATAAAAGCGCACAAACCCGACAGCGGCGAACTCGTCACCGTCGAGCAATCGCAGCAGAATCTGCGCAGCGCGTTCGATCGCGGCGAAGCGTTCTTGCGGCTGGCTGCGTTGCTCGCCGCGTTGTTGTCCGGCATCGCCGTCGCGCTCGCGTCGCAACGCTACGCACGGCGCAAGACGGATGAGGTCGCGTTGTTGCGATGCCTCGGCGCGAGCGCGAACGAAGTGACGCTCGCGCTCGCATCGACATTGGCCATGCTCGCCGTTCCGGCGTGCGCCATCGGCGCGGCACTCGGGCTGGGGCTGCAGGAAGTCGTGTTCGCGTTCGCAAAAAATCTGTTGCCGGTTACGTCGAGCGTTATTCCGCTCGCGCCGACAGCAGCTTCGTTCGCGGTAGGACTGGCTGTGCTGTTCGGTTTTTCACTGCCGCCGCTGTTGCGTTTACGCGATGTGCCGCCGGTGCGAATTTTTCAGCGCGCGGCGGGTTCGCGGGTGCGGCGATTCGATGCGCTGTACCTGATTCCGTTCGCGGTCAGCGCGCTGCTCATCTACGTCGAAAGCGATACGCCGAAACTGGCGGCGATCTTGAGTGCGAGCCTGTTCGGTGTCGCGCTCGTTTCGCTCGTCGCAGGGTTGTTGTTGATGCGCCTCGTGCGCGGCGCGCGCGGATTCGCGGGCGCGATCCGCTTCGGTCTGGCGAATCTGTCGCGGCGGCGTGCGTTGAGTTTGTTGCAGATCGTATCGCTCGCGCTGGCAATCACGGCGCTCGATCTTCTCGCGGTCGTGGGGCCATCGCTATTGTCGGCGTGGCGTGCGGAATTGCCGGCCGATACGCCGAATTATTTCCTGATCAACATTCAGCCCGAGCAGCGTGACGACATCGTCGCCCGACTGAAAGCGGCGAAAGCGGAAAACATCAATGCATTGCCGCTGGCGGTGAGCAAACTCGTGGCGATCAACGGCAAGCCGCCGCGCGCGGAGGATTATCAGGACAAGCGCGCGGCCGGGTGGATCAACGGCGAAACGCGCCTGTCGTGGAGCGACGACGTGCCTCCGTCCAATCGTGTCGTCGCAGGGCAGTGGTTTTCCGCGCATCCGGCCGAACCGGAAGTTTCCGTCGACGAAATGTGGACCGAGATGTTTCATCTCGCGCTCGGCGACACCTTGACGTTGCGCATCGGCGATCGCGATATCGTGGCAAAAGTGACGAGCGTCCGCGGCGTGCGTTGGGATTCGTTCCGGGTGAATTTCTTCGTGCTGCTCGATCCGGCCAGCGCACAGGGAATTTCGTACAGCGACATCGCGAGTTTTCATCTTCCCGCAGTGTCGGCCGATGCACTGGCGCCGTTGACGCGCGATTATCCGAACCTCTCTCTGATCGACTTGAATGCGTTGATCGATCGCATTCGCGACATCATCGCGCGCGTCGGATCGGCGGTGATGGCAGTGCTTGGATTCAGTCTCGCCGCAGGCATTCTCGTGCTTTTCGCCGCACTCGCGGCAACGGCGGACGAGCGCCGCTTCGAATCGGCATTGCTGCGCACGCTCGGTGCGAATCGACGCCAGCTCGCGCAGGCAGTGCTGGCCGAATTCACCGTCGTCGGATTGCTCGCCGGCGTCATCGCCGCACTCGGCGCCGGTGGCGCGGGAACGTGGCTCGCGCGGAGCGTGTTCCGGATTTCGACGTATCTGCCGCCGCTGATGCCGCTGACGCTATCGATCATCGCGGCGGCGATTCTGGTCGCGCTCGCGGGGTTGGCCGGCACGCGGCGCATCACGCGCGCATCGCCGCTGCTCGTGTTGCGCCGCGCCTGAGCACGATGTTCATACATCTTATGGCTGATGCGTAGATGCCGAGCGACCCATTGCGTACGACGCAGCGGAGCGAACCACGTACAACGGTGCGGTCGATCGGGCCGGCTTCGCCACGGTCGCGGGCGATCGGCTCAGTTTCTGGGTGAGTTACGCGAGCAAGGCGTTGCCGCCGCGTGACGTTCCGGTTTTGCGTACCGAAACCCGCGAAGGCGACGCGGGACTGGCGACCTGACGCAATACGGCAACGTATGGCGCACTGCACAAAAGTGCGGAGCAGGCCTAGCGCATTCAGCAAGGTGAAAATGCCCCATTCGGCGCCGTGATGCGGTGAATACGCCGTCATTAAAAAATTGTTGCAGTGCTTTTGCAATCGGCTATGCAAACGTTTACATTCCGCCGCGCCGCGTCTTTGCAAAAAATTTACATGCACTGCGCGGTTTAGGGGGCGGAGGTTGCATGGCCGTGACAATCAAAGACGTTGCGCGGGAAGCGAGAGTATCCGTGGCCTCGGTGTCGAGGGCGCTGAACGGCAGCGCCAACGTGACCGAAATCACACGTCGCCGCATCATCGGCGTGGCCGAACGCTTGCGCTATGTGCCGCACAGTGCCGCGCGCAGTCTCATCACGCGCCGCACGCAGACCGTCGGCGCACTGCTGCCTGATCTATTCGGTGAATTTTTCTCCGAGCTGATTCGCGGCATCGATCTGGCCGCGCGCGCGCGCGGACTGCATCTTCTGGTGTCGAGTTCGCATGGCAATCCGTCGGAAGCCGCGGCTGCCTTGCGCGCGATGCAGGGCCGCGTCGACGGCGTGCTCGTGATGTCGCCGCATGTCGATGCCGCGTTTCTGTCGCAACATTTGTCGGACACGTTACCGGCCGTGCTCATCAACACGCCCGCGCAGAGCAGTCAGTACATCACGCTCAATATCGACAACTACGGCGGCGCGCTGGCGATGACGAAACATCTCATCGACAGCGGATTCCGCTCGATCGCATTCATCACCGGCCCGCACGGAAACTTCGACGCGAGCGAACGCCTGCGCGGTTTCAACGATGCCGTCGCGGCGAGCGAACACCGTATCGACGCGACCATCTTGCCCGGCGATTTCAGCGAAGAATCCGGCCATTGCATCGGCCAGCGGCTGGTCGAATCGACCGCGCGTCCGCGCGCGGTATTCGCCGCCAACGACATGATGGCGATCGGCTGCCTGCTCGCCTTGACTGAAGGCGGCGTGCGCGTTCCGAACGACATCGCGCTGGCCGGCTTCGACGATATTCCGATCGCCCGCTTCGTCAATCCGCCGCTGACCACAGTGCGCGTGCGCATCGCCGATCTCGGCCGGAGCGCACTCGAGCAGCTCGCGCAGCAATTCGATGCGTCGAACGTACCCGCTTTAAACGAGCAAGAACCCAGTTGCGACATCGTCGTGCGCGCGTCGTGCGGCAACCGTTTCGATTCAACAGTCAGCTCATTGGAAGCGAGCCGGCCGTCAGCCAGACATACCTAGAAATCCCCGGGAGGAGAGTATGAGAAAGAATTTACCGTTGCAGAAAAAATTGTTGGCATCGCTGATTCGCACGGCGGTGATTACGGCGGCGATCGCGCCGGTGATCAGTTGGGCGCAGAGTTCCGACGCCAACTTGCGCGGCAAAGCGCCCGCGAACGCGGTCGTCACCGCAAAGAACGTCGCCACCGGCGCGGTGCGCCGTACGACGGCGGCAGCGGATGGCAGCTACGCGCTGATCGGTTTGCAGCCGGGCACATACACGATCGATGCGGGGCCGGGTACTGAACAAGCGGTAACGTTGACGGTCGCTTCCAATGCATCGCTCGATCTGTCGGTAAATGCTGCGGCACCGACCGGACCCGCTACGACGCTGGAAGGCGTGTCGGTAACCGCCACCACACTGGCGGATGTGAGGACGGCTGAAGTCGGTCAGACCATTTCGCTGCATCAGATCCAAACGGTTCCGCAAGTGACGCGCAACTTTCTGGAATTTGCCGATACCGTTCCTGGCATGGTGTTCAGTGTCGACAGCAACGGTCATACGAAATTGCAGGGTGGCGCGCAGAGTTCCAATAACGTCAACGTTTACATCGACGGCGTCGGCCAGAAGAACTATGTGAAAGAAGGCGGGGTGGCCGGACAGTTCAGCTCGCAAGGCAACCCGTTTCCACAATTGGCGATCGGCGAATACAAGGTCATCACCTCGAACTACAAAGCCGAATACGATCAGATTTCAAGTGCCGCGGTGACAGCCGAAACTAAATCCGGAACGAACGAATTCCATGGTGAAGTGTTCGGCGACTATACCGATCAGGACTGGCGCGCAAGCACGCCTTCGGAGACGCAAGCGGGCAAGAAGACTCCTTCGCAAGAAAAAGAATATGGCTTTGCATTGGGTGGTCCCATCATTCAGGACCAAATGCATTTCTTCTTCACGTACGAAGCCAAGCGCTACGACACGCCCAAGACGGTGACCCCCGGCGTCGTTTCCGGGCAGACAGACGTCATCAGCCTGTTGCCCGAAGATGTTCAGGCCCAGTTTGGACCTTCCGGATTGCCGTTCACTGAAAATCTATACTTCGGCAAAATCGATTGGGAATTCACAGATCGTGATCGTCTTGAATTGAGTTCTAAAGTTCGCCGCGAAGACCAGGCTGACAATATTGGCACTGCACAGGCACAGTCTTCGAGCATCCTCACCAAGAATAACGACACGCGTATCGACTTGCGTTGGCAACACAGTGCCGACTCATGGACGAACGACGCATTGGTGACGTATGAAAAGACGTTTAACGCCCCACAATCGATCGGCTTCGGCAACGGCGCCATCTACACGTTCCATGTGGCACCCGGGAATGACGCGACGATCATCGATACAGGACCAGCCTCGCCGCTGGCGACCCAATTCAAGGGACAGCGCGGTCCAGGGTTCCAGGATGATCTGACGTTTAACGACTTCAGCTGGCACGGCGATCACACCGTAAAAACCGGTGTGAAATTTAAGAGCGTAAAGCTTACAGCGCAGGATGCGGGCAATAGCAATCCGCAGTTTTATTACGACGTAACCACGGACGGCACTTCAGCTATTCCGTACAAAGCTTTCTTTACTAATCCCGTGCCCGGATTGAACCCGACTGCTTCTTCGCAGGACAAACAATACGGCGGTTACATCGAAGACGATTGGGCGGTCAACGATAAGCTAACGTTGAATCTCGGCGTGCGGTATGACATCGAGGACAATCAAGGGTATTCGAGCTATGTAACCCCGGCGAACGTCGTTGCTGCCTTAAACAAGCAGGATCCAAACGGACCTGCGGGACAGACCTACGCGCAATCGTTGGCACTAGGTGGCGTCAACGTCAATGATTACATCAGCAACGGACACAATCGCGGTAAATTCGACGGCGAGTGGCAGCCGCGCCTTGGTTTTTCCTATGACTTCGGCGGCGATGAGCAGCACGTGTTGCACGGCGGCGCGGGTCGCGCGTACGACCGCGATCTCTACGACTATTTGCAGGTCGAGGAAACGAAGGCCGCGCTGCCACAGTTCACGATCTTCTTCCCGAACGAATTCCATCCGTGTGGCGCTGGCAATCAATGCGTGGCGTTCGATCCGGCGTTTCTTAATGGACTGGCGAACCTTCAGCAGCTCGTGTCAGCGAGCAATGTCGGCCAAGAAGTCGACATGCTTAACAATCATTTGAAAGCGCCGTATTCGGATCAGTTTAGTCTCGGCATCCGCAATAAAGTCGGCGACTGGAACACGGATGCCACCGTTGCTCGCATCGTCAGCAAAAATGGATTCGTGTTCACACTCGGCAATCGCTATCCAAATGGCGCGTTTTTCATGAACGGTGGCCAGCCGTGGGGCAATGGGGTTCCTGGCTTCGGCAGCCTCATCATCGGCAACAACGGCATCGAAACGCGCAACACGCAGTTGCTCCTGTCTGCGGACAAACCGTACACGAAGGAATCAGGCTGGTCGGCGACGATGGCGTATACCTACACTCACGCTACGCAGAATCGGGATATCAACGAACATTATTCGTTCGACGAAGAATCGATTCAGCAATATCCGTTCATTACGTCGAATGCGGTGCCCAAGCATCGATTCGTGGCGACGGGCTCGTACGACGGCCCGGCCGGATTCACGATATCGAGCAAACTCACGTTAGCGACCCCTACGCCGCACAACGACATCGCATGCGGCTTGCTCCCAGCGGGCCAGTTCTATCCGAGCGGCAGTACGTGTACGCCTATCGCAGGCACAGTGTCGGCGACTGTCGATCCCTCGTTCCCGAACGCTGCCGGGGCGCAGCGTTTCCTAATTGGAGGCAAAGTCTTCGGCTATCGTTCGGTCGACTTCGCACTGAACAAGAACTTCGATTTGACGGCCGGCCTGTCAGCCTACTTACGAGCCGACTTTCTCAATGTTTTCAACTTCCATAACTATTCGGACTATTTGACGAACTATGGCGGTGATGGCGTAGTGAGGCCGAATCCTGTTGCCTACGTCTCCAACGGAAACGTACTGCAGCCGTTCGGTCGTGAAATCAAAGTCTCCATCGGATTTAGATTCTGATCGATCATGATCAGCTATCTATCACCGTAAAATAGAGTCGAGTGCGACCACAAAGCCCGCCCAGCGGGCTTTGTCTTTCTAGGAACGGCATTACGTGAGCGAACGCGCAGCCATCAAGAACATCGTCATCGTCGGCGGCGGCACAGCCGGGTGGATGGCCGCAGCCACGTTTTCGAAGGTACTGCCGCATTGCTCGGTGCGGCTGATCGAATCCGAAGAGATCGGCACGGTCGGCGTCGGTGAGGCGACGGTGCCGCATCTTAAACTTTTCAACAACGTGCTCGAGATCGACGAGATCGATTTCGTCAAAAAGACCAAGGCGACGTTCAAGCTTGGCATTGAATTCGTGGACTGGGCGCGGATGGGCGATTCCTACATTCATGGCTTCGGAACCATCGGCCATGACATGGGCATGCTGCCGTTTCACCAATACTGGATCAAGGCTTTCAAGCAAGGCCAAGCCACGGAGATCGGTGACTATTCATTGTGCACAGCGGCTGCAGTGCGCGGGAAATTCATGCCTTCGGCTACGGACGTTCCCCCCACGTCGCCGCTGGCGAATATCGCCTACGCCTATCATTTCGATGCCGGGTTGTACGCGAAATATTTGCGCAACTACGCCGAACCTCGGCGTGTTCGACGCACGGAAGGAAAGGTCGTCGATGTGTCGCTGCGCGCAGACGATGGTTTCATCGAATCCGTCACGCTCGAAAGTGGAGAGAAGATAACCGGCGATTTATTTATCGATTGCTCGGGCTTTCGCGGCCTGCTCATCGAACAGACGCTGCACACGGGTTACGAAGCTTGGAATCATTGGCTGCCCGTCGATCGCGCCGTCGCGATGCCGTGCGAAAACGTCGGTCCGCCCACGCCGTTCGTTCGCTGCACGGCGCGAAGTGCAGGGTGGACGTGGCGCATCCCGTTGCAACACCGCACAGGCAACGGTTACGTCTATTCCAGCAAACACATCAGTGACGATGAAGCCTCGGCTACGCTGAAAACGTGCATCGACGGTAAGGCGCTAGCCGAACCGCGCGTGCTGCGCTTTACGCCGGGCCAGCGCAAGAAGACGTGGGTCAAAAATTGCGTCGCCATCGGCTTGGCCAGTGGATTTCTCGAACCGCTGGAATCAACCAGCATCTATTTGATCCAGTCCGGCATCGCGCGTCTGATCAATCTTTTTCCGGACGAAGGTTTCAGCCCGATCGTGATTGACCGCTACAACGCCCAAACATCGTTTGAAATCGAAAAAATTCGCGATTTCATCATCCTTCATTATTGCGCGACAGAACGAAACGACGCGCCATTCTGGGATTATGTGCGGACAATGGAAATTCCCGAATCGCTCAAGGACAACATCACATTGTTCCGCGATAGCGGACGCTTCTATCGCAATGCCGAAGAAATGTTCGCGCTGACGAGCTGGGTCGAAGTCATGATCGGACAACGCATCATGCCGCGAAGCTATCATCCTGTCGTCGATTTGCTCCCGGACGAAAAGCTTGCGCAGTACATGTCGAGTGTCAAGACCGTCATCGCGTCGTGTGTGGATGCGATGCCGCCGCACGAGACCTTCATCGCGCGGCATTGCGCAGCGGAATGACCGTCAGGCGAGGGACGTCCGTGAAATCTAACGAAGCCACTGCATGCGCGCATTGACTCGGATAAACTCAACAGCCAACACGCGCGACACTGCCTCGCACATTTCACGGCAGCGCGGACCGCGCTCGATCATCGCGGTCCATTCACTTCCATCGGAAAAGTGAGTCGGGATTCGATGATGAAACTCAAAACAATTCTGCGCCGCGATGTAAACGTTTTCATCGCGATGGCGATTCTGCTGTTGTCGCTCGGCGCTCCGCGCACGAGTATTGCCGATACGACGATGCTCCGTGGCGGCGACTACAAAGACCTGCCGAAAGAACAGAAAGCGATGCTCGACGATCTCGAGAAGCGCACGTTCGAATGGTTTCGCGACAGCGAGAATCCAAAACTCGGCATCACGCCGGATCACTGGCCGAACAGCGAAGGCAGCGATTATTTTGCGTCGATCGCATCGACCGGGTTCGGACTGACCGCCTACGGCATCGCCGTCGAACGCGGCTGGATGAAGCGCGCCGATGCAGTCAAGCGCACGCTGACGACGCTTCGGTTTTTCCACGATGCGCCGCAAAACGATCAAGCCGACGCGACCGGCAGCCACGGATTTTTCTACCACTTCCTCGACATGGACAGCGGACATCGCTACGGCCCGAAAACCTGGGTGGAATTGTCGACGATCGACACGACGCTGCTCCTCGGCGGCGCGCTGTTCGCCGAGTCGTACTACGACAAGAACACCAAGGACGAAAAGGAAATCCGCCAGCTCGCCGACGACATCTATCGACGCGTCGATTGGAACTGGGCCAGCCCGCGCGCGCCGCTGGTCGCGATGGGTTGGACGCCGGAGGCCAATTTCATCCACGCCGATTGGCAAGGGTACGACGAGGCGATGTTGCTGTACGTGCTCGCCATCGGCTCGCCGACGCATCCGGTGGACGCGTCAGGCTGGAAATCCTGGACGCAAACCTATGACAAAACCTGGGGTGCTTTCCAAGGCCAGGAGCATCTCGGATTCGCGCCGTTGTTCGGTCATCAGTACACGCATGTGTGGATCGATTTTCGCGGCATTCAGGACGATTACATGCGCGGCCACGGCATCGATTACTTCACCAACAGCCAGCGCGCCACACTGTCGCAACGCGAATACGCTATCCACAATCCGATGGAATGGAAAGGCTATGGACCCAATGTGTGGGGACTGACCGCGTGCAACGGTCCGCGCCGCTCGCTGCATCCCGGCGACGTCGATCGGTATATGGAAGACAAAAAAACGTTCTACGGCTACATCGCGCGCGGCGCGGGGCTTTATCACACCATCGACGACGGAACGATCGCGCCGACTGCGGCGGCGTCTTCAATCGCGTTCGTGCCCGAGATCGCGATCCCTGCGATCGCGGAAATGCAGAAAACCTACGGCGACAACCTTTACGCGAAATATGGATTCGTCGATGCGTTCAATCCCAGTTTCACGTTCACCGATCGACCGTTGCGCACCGGCAAAGTGGTGCCCGACGTGGGTTGGTTCGATACGATGTATCTCGGCATCGATCAGGGACCGATCGTCGCCATGATCGAAAACTATCGCAGCGATTTCGTCTGGAAAACCATGCGCAAAAATCCGTACATCCGTGATGGATTGAAAAAAGCCGGATTCACGGGCGGCTGGCTGGATCGGCCGGTGCCTGCGAAAAAATGATTTGCGCGCGCCGTCCGCGATGGATCGCCGCGGCTGCATTCGTGCTGCTCGCAGCGTGCGCGAAGAACGATCCGAACCAGACGCGGCTCAAGTTCTGGACCATCGGGCGCGAAGGCGAAGTCGTGCAGCAACTGTTGCCGGAATTCGAACGCACGCATCCCGGCGTGCGCATCGATGTGCAGCAAATTCCACTTACCGCCGCGCACGAAAAACTGCTGACGGCATTTGCCGGCGACGCATTGCCGGACATGGCGCAACTCGGCAACACCTGGCTGCCGGAATTCGTTTCGGTCGGCGCGCTCGAACCGTTGCAACAGCTGGTCGATCAATCCGCGATCATCAAGGCGGCCGACTATTTTCCGGGCATCTGGGATACGAACGTCATCGACGGAATCGCGTACGGCGTGCCGTGGTACGTCGACACGCGCCTGATTTTCTATCGCACCGATCTGCTCGCTGACGCGGGATTCTCGACGCCCCCCGCGACGTGGGATGAATGGGCGACGGCGATGGCCGCCGTGAAACAGCGCCAAGGCGAGGGCAAGTTCGCGGTGTTCTTTCCGCTCAACGAGTTCGAGCCGCTGCTCAATCTCGCGCTTCAGCAATCCGATCCGCTTTTGAAAGACAACGATACGCTCGGCAATTTCCAGAGTCCGGGTTTTCGGCGTTCGATCGCGTTTTACGCGCAGGCCTTCCGCAATGGCTGGGCGCCGAAAATGAGCAATACGGAACTGCCGAATATCTGGGATGAACTGGCCCGCGGCTTCGTTACGTTCTACGTCAACGGACCCTGGAACATCGGCGAATTCGAACGCCGCGAACCCGAACTGAAAGGCCGATGGAGCACGGCACCGCTACCCGGCACGCATGGCCCCGGCGGCGGCGCGGCGGGCGGATCGAGCCTCGTCATTTTCCACAGTTCCACAAATAAACAAATCGCGTGGGAATTGTCGGAGTTTCTGTCGCGTGTCGAACAGCAGGAAAAATTCTATGAATTGACCGGCGATCTCCCGCCGCGCCGCAGCGTGTGGGAAAGTCCTGCGCTTGCGCAAGACGAATACGTGAAAGCTTTTCGCACCCAGCTCGAGCTGGTGAAACCCACGCCGAAGGTGCCGGAGTGGGAACGAATTACCGATGAGTTGGCGCACATGCAGGAACGCGTCGCGCGCGGCGGCGAACCGATCGATCAGGCGCTGAAGGAACTCGATGCACGCGCCGACAAGATTCTGGAAAAGCGCCGCTGGATGCTCGCGCACCGGGCGATGCAATGAACGATCACGCCAAACCCTGGACGTTTCTCACTCCCGCGTTGATTATCATCGGCGTATTTTTCCTTCTGCCCGTCGTCGCCGCGCTGGCGTTGAGTCTCACCGATTTCGATCTGTATGCGTTGACCGATTTGCACAATCTGCGTTTCGTAGGCCTCGACAATTACATCGATGTGCTGCAGACGCCGCTGTTCTGGAAATCGCTGCTCAATACGTTGTACTTCGTCGCTGTCGGTGTTCCGTTGTCGATTGCCGCGTCGCTCGGTGCGGCGATGTTGCTCAATTCTCCGCTCGCGAAATTGAAAGGCAGCTTTCGCACGGCATTGTTCGCGCCGGTCGTCACGACCGTCGTCGCCGTCGCCGTGATCTGGCGTTATCTGCTGCACACGCGTTATGGGCTCATCGATTACGGACTGATCCGTCTCGGCCTCGACCCCATCGACTGGCTCGGCGATCCACACTGGTCGATGCCGGCGATCATTCTTTTCGCCGTGTGGAAAAATTTCGGCTACAACATGATCATCCTTCTCGCCGGCCTGCAGTCGATCCCGATCGATCTGTACGAAGCCGCGCGCATCGACGGCGCGTCGGCGTGGGCGCAATTCCGGCATATCACGCTGCCGTCGCTTCGACCCGTCCTGCTTTTGGTCTCCATCATCACTGTCGCCGGTTATTTCCAATTGTTCGCCGAGCCGTATGTGATGACGCGCGGCGATCCGCTGCAAAGCACGGTCAGCGTGCTTTATTACATGTATGAAGAAGGCTTCAAATGGTGGAGCCTAGGCCGCGCGTCGGCGATCGCGTTCATTCTTTTCGCGATCACGTTGCTGGCCACGAAAATTCTGTTGTGGATCGGCCAGCGCGGCGAGGCCAGCGCATGAATCGCCGACTGCCCGGAATTTTCGTCAATGGCGCGCTCGTCGTCATCGCGCTGCTGACGCTATTTCCGCTGCTATGGATGGTCTCGGTGTCGTTCATGCACGCAGGCGAAGCGAGCAGTTTTCCGCCGCCGCTATTGCCCGCGCATGCATCGTGGGACAACTATCGCGAGTTGTTCCAGCGCGCCGGCATGGGCCGCTATCTGCTCAATAGTTTTCTGATCGCTACTTTGCTGACGATACTTTCGCTCGCGTTCAATCTCAGTGCCGGTTATGCGTTCGCCAAATTGCACTTTCGCGGCCGCGACCGGCTGTTTCGGATTCTGCTCGGCGCGCTCGTCATCCCCGCACAAGTCGCGATGATTCCGTTGTTCCTCACGATGAAATACCTGCATCTGGTCAACACCTACGGCGGCGTGATTCTGCCGACGTTGGCCACCGTTTTCGGCATTTTCCTGGTGCGCCAGTACGCGCGTTCGATTCCGGATGACCTGCTCGAAGCCGCGCGGCTCGACGGCGCCGGCGAATGGTATATTTTTATACGCATCGTGATTCCGCTTTTGAAACCCATCGTCGTCACGCTCGCCATTTTCACCTTCCTCGCGAGCTGGAACGATTTCATGTGGCCGCTGATCGTGCTGAGCGATCAGGAATGGCAAACCGCACCCGTCGCCATCGCGGGCCTGTCGCGCGAACACGTGCAAGATAACGAATTGATGATGGCCGGATCTGTCGTCACGATTTTGCCGGTGTTGATCCTGTTTCTCGTTCTGCAACGTCATTACATTCAAGGTCTGCTGCTCGGAAGCGTGAAAGGATGATGGCGCGCATCGTCGCCGCGCTGCTGTTTTTCGTGGCGGGTTGCGCCGCTGCGCAAACGCGCGTGCTCGACGATTTCGATGGAGCCGACTCATGGCAAATCGCGCACACCGATGATGTTCGCGCGGCGCTGAGTAACGTGCCCGGCAAATTCCGCGGTGCGACGCGATTGCAATTCGATTTCGCCGGCGTGAACGGTTATGCCACCGCGAAACGGCAACTGCCACTCGACTTTCCGACGAACTACGAAATCTCGTTCTGGATCCGCGGCGAAGCGGGCGTCAACAATCTGCAATTCAAGCTCGTCGATGCCAGCGGCGAGAACGTGTGGTGGATCAATCGGCCGGATTTTACGTTCACGCGCGAATGGCAACAGATCAAGTTCAAGAAACGCCAGATCCAGTTTGCGTGGGGTCCGACGCAGGACCGCGCGTTGAAGCACATCGCGTCCATCGAGTTCGTGGTCAGCACCGGCCGAGACGGCGGCAAGGGATTCGTCGATTTCGACCAACTCGAAATCCGTGAATTGCCGGTGACGGATGCCACGCGGCCGAAACCTATCGTTACCGCGAGTTCGGAACATCGCGGTACGTCGGCCGCGATGGCGACGGATGGCGATGTGAAAACCACATGGACCAGCGATCCGCGCAGCGGCAAAGAGGTTCATCTCGACATCGATTTCGGCCAGCCGCGCGAATTCGGTGGCCTGATCGTGAATTGGGCGGCGGGCGAGGGCGCGCTCGACTACGACGTGCAATTCTCCGACGACGCAACCGCATGGCGAACGGTGCGGAGCGTGGCGAACGGCACGGGCCTGATCGATTCCCTTCTGCTCACCGAATCCGAAACGCGTTACGTGCGCCTCGCGATGCATCGCGGAAAAGTCGGTCTATACCGCATTCGAGAAATCCTGGTCGAACCGATTGAATTCGGCGCGACGCCCAACGCGTTTTTCTCGGCGGTCGCCAAAGACGCGCCGCGTGGACAGTATCCGCGCGGGTTCACGGAGCAGCCGTATTGGACCATCGTCGGCGTGGACGGCGTCGGCGCACCCGCCCTGATCTCCGAAGACGGCGCGATCGAACCCGCAAAAGGTGGATTTTCCATCGAGCCTTTTCTGGTCGTCGACGGCAAGCCGGTGACGTGGGCGGATGTCACCTCGACGCAACGTCTCGTCGACGACTATTTGCCGATGCCGGCCGTCGCATGGAAAAGTGGAAATGTGGAATTAACCATTGATGCGTTCGCCGAAGGAAAGCGTGAAAGCTCGACGCTGTTCGCGCGCTATCGCGTTCGTAACGGCGGCGACAAAGCGCAACGCCTGTCGCTCGCGCTCGCGATACGACCGTTTCAGGTCAATCCGCCCGCGCAATTTCTCAACGCGCCCGGCGGCGTGAGCGACATTCGTGATATCAGCGAGAAAGACGGCACTGTCGCCGTCAACGGCAAGCCGAGCGTGTTGGCACTCACGAAGCCGACCTGGTTCATTGCCATGCGTTATGACGACGGTTCCACCATCGATCGACTTCAGTTAGACGAAAAAATGTCGCCAGTCGCGAGCGTGCACGACGACACCGGATTCGCATCCGGCGCACTGATCTATTCGATGACCTTGGCGCCGCACGAAGAAAAGGAAATCGATCTCGCCGCGCCGACCACGGGCGCGATGCCGAACATCGCCGCGCGCGATGCGGCAGCGATCCAATGGCTCGATCGCCAACGCGATGCGGTCGCGAAGCGATGGCACGCCAAACTCGATCGCGTCGCACTGAACGTTCCGGCCGATGCGAAATACATCGTCGATGCGCTGCGAACGGCGCTCGCGCACACGCTCATCTCGCGCGATGGTCCGGCCTTGCATCCGGGCACGCGATCGTATGCGCGCGCGTGGATCCGCGATGGCGCGATGATCGAAGACGGATTGCTCAGTTTGGGCAACACCGAAGCGGCGCGCGAATTCGTCGACTGGTATGCGCCGCGGCAATTCTCGAATGGCAAAGTACCGTGCTGCGTCGATCA
Source organism: Rudaea sp. (assembly GCA_040002515.1). Classification (GTDB taxonomy): domain Bacteria; phylum Pseudomonadota; class Gammaproteobacteria; order Xanthomonadales; family Rhodanobacteraceae; genus Rudaea. The sequence continues at coordinate 40,326 of JBDUEI010000091.1, forward strand.
TCGCGGCGCCGATCCGGTGCCGGAAAACGATAGTCACGGCGAACTGATCCACGCCATCGCGCAGCTTTATCGCTACGACGGTGATCGCGTCGCGCTGCAAAAAAAATGGCCGCATATCGAAGCCGCTATCCGCTACATGGACACGCTGCGCGCCAGCGAAACCGGCGCGTCGAATCCCGCGTTCAAAGGCATGATGCCCGCATCGATCAGCCACGAAGGCTACTCGGCGAAACCGATGCATTCGTACTGGGACGATTTCTGGGCGCTGGTCGGTTACAACGATGCCCTCGACATGGCGCGTGCGCTCGGACGCACGTCAGACGTTGAACGCGTCTCGAAAGCGCGCGATGAATTCCGCGCCGATCTTCTCGCATCGATCGTCGCGACCGTGAAATCGCACGCGATAGACTACGTTCCCGGCTGCGCGGAGCTGGGCGATTTCGATGCGACATCGACAACGATCGCCGTCGCGCAAGCGGGTTTGCTCGGCGATTTGTCGTCGCTCATTCACGGATCGTACGATCGCTACTGGAAAGATTTCGAAGCGCGCGCCAGCGGTGAGAAAACGTGGAAAGACTACACGCCGTACGAGTGGCGCACGGTCGGCACGTTTGCGCGTCTGGGTTGGCGCGATCGTGCGCAAGCCGCGATCTCGTTTTTCTTCCGCAGCGGCGCGCGTCCGCTGGCATGGAATCAATGGGCTGAAGTGGTCGGTCGCGACGTGCGCGAGATCCGCTTCATCGGTGACATGCCGCACATCTGGGTCGCCTCCGATTTCATTCGATCGGCGCTCGATCTATTTGCCTACGATCGCGCGTCCGATCACGCGCTCGTAATCGGCGTAGGTCTGCCGCGCTCATGGATCGATTCAAAAGATGGAGTAAGCATCGCCGGACTGCGCACGCCCTACGGATCGCTCGGCTATAACGTTCGACGCGATAACGATCGCGTGACCTTGCATATCGACAAAGGCATCGCACCGCCCGGCGGATTTGTTTTCGAATCGCCGTACGAGTCGGCGCAGCACACGCTCGTCAACGGTCGCGCTGCCGAGTGGACAGAGAATGCCCTGACTATCGACCAAGCGCCGGCGGACGTGACGTTCGATTTGGCGCCATCGCCCTCTATTCACTGATTCAGGACTCACGATGCAACGCTTGCTAATTACGTTGATCTGCGCGTTCGCCGCTGCAATCGTTGACGCCGAATCGGTCAGCGACAACGCGTCGTTGGACGGCGTGGCCTATCGCATCGATATTCCCGCCGACTGGAATCACGAACTCGTTGTCTACTATCACGGCTATTCCATCGAGCCCGTGACGTTTACGGAATCGCTGTCCCCGATGTTCGAACCGTTTCTGCGCCGGCACTACGCTGTAGCGCAATCGGCCTATTCGCAGACCGGATGGGCGGTCGAGCAAGGTTATGCCGACACCGAAAAACTTCGTGCGTATTTCGTCAAAAAATATGGCAAGCCGAAACGCACGTTCATCAGCGGTATGTCGATGGGCGGCACGTTGACGGTGATGACGATCGAGAAAAAGCCCGACGTGTATGCAGGCGCGTTGTCGCTGTGCGGCGCGATCGAACCGACGGACCGGCTTATGCAGCGCGAGTTCGCCGTGCGCGCTGCGTTCGATTACTACTTCCCCAATGTTTTCGGATCGCTCGCGCCGGTTCCGACGGACTACATTCCGAACGATGCCGTCGATACGAAAATCAAACAGGCGATTGCGAAAAAACCGACCGCGCTGCGCAACGTGTTAAACCTGTATGGCGCAGCGAACGAAACAAATTTCGCGCCGGTGATCGCGTTCATCACTTACGACACGATGGAAATGCAGAAACGCGCTGGCGGCAATCCGTTCAACAATGCGGACTTCGTTTACACCGGTACATCGGACGATTTCGCACTGAACGACGGCGTCAAACGTTATCGCTCCGATCCGAAAGCGGCAGCGTATGTCGCGAAGTGGTATTCGTCGACCGGCAACCTGACCCGTCCCATGTTGGCACTGCACGACAGCGGCGATCCGCTCGTGCCCGCATCGACCGCGTTCGAATATGCGATGGCGGCGCAACGCGCCGGACACGGCGAGAACTTCGTCCAGAAATACGTCAATCACGAAGGCCATTGCGTGTTCTCGCCGACGGAAATCGGCGCGGCGTTCGATGAGCTGGTGAAGTGGACCGATTCAGGCGAGCGGCCGGAGTCGGGGAAACTGAAGCCGTAGTTCGCTTTGCGTCCTCGTCACCCGGCGTGGCGCGATCTACGTCCAGTTTCGTCATTCCCGCTCTCGCGGGAATGACGAGATAAAAGCGTTGAGCGCCCGTGAATCCCAGCTACGCGTCGTTCAACATCTGGCCGTTGCTCGCAATCACTTTCGAGTAGTGATGACCGCTGTTTTTGATCGTGCGTTTCTGCGTCGCGAAATCGACGTGCACGATGCCGAAACGTTTGGAAAATCCGAGCGACCATTCCAGATTGTCCATGAGCGACCACGCCATGTAGCCGCGGATGTCGCAGCCTTGAGCGATCGCATCGGATACGGCGCGAAGATGTTTCTTCTGATAGTTAACGCGCAGCGGATCGTCGATCACGTCATTTTCCGCGACGGGCGGATCGTAGAACGCCGAACCGTTTTCCGTAATGTAGACCGGAGGATTTTTGTATCGATCGCGAATCCAGGTCAGCGTGTCGGTCAATCCTTGCGGAAAAACTTCCCAGCCGGTTTCCGTATAGGTCGCGTGTTGTTTTACCGATCCGACCTTGAGCGGATAGTGATGCGGATCGTTTTTGGTGACGTTGCGCGTGTAGTAATTCATGCCGATGTAATCGACCGGCTGCTTGATCAGATCGAAATCTTCCTGCGGCCATTCCGGCCACGCGTCGCCGAAAATCTCTTTGAGTTCTTCCGGGTATTTTCCGAAGAAAACCGGATCGAGGTATTGCCGGTTCATGTACGCATCGGCGCGCTTCACGGCGGCCGCGTCTTCGGCGCTGTCCGTCGCCGGATATTTCGGTTCGATGTTGACGACGATGCCGATCTGATTTTTTCCAACTGCGCGATACGCTTTCACCGCCGCGCCGTGCGCGCGCAGCAGATGATGGCTGGCGATCGGCGCTTCGAATTTACTGCGATGTCCGGGCGCGAGCGCGCCGTGCAAATAACCGCCGTCGGTCACCACCCACGGTTCGTTCAACGTCGCCCATTTTTTCACGCGTCCGTCGAGCTTGTTGTACATCACGGTGCCGTAATCGGCGAACCAATCGGCGATATCCGGATTCAACCAGCCGCCGCGATCGTCGAGCGCCGCGGGCATGTCCCAGTGATACAGCGTGGCCAGTGGCTCGATGCCGTTTTCGAGGAGCTTGTCGACCAGTCGCGAGTAGAAATCGAGCCCTTTGTGGTTCACCGCGCCTTTGCCCTGCGGCATCACGCGCGCCCACGAAATACTGAAGCGATACGCTTTCAGTCCGAGTTGTTTCATCAACGCGACATCGGATTCCATGCGATTGTAGTGATCGCACGCGATGTCGCCGGTATCGCCGTTGACCATCATCCCCGGCGTGTGCGCGAAGCGTTGCCAGATGCTCGGACCCGCGCCGTCAGCGAGCGGCGATCCTTCGATTTGATAGGCGGAAGTCGCCGCGCCCCAAAGAAAATTATCGGGAAACTTCACCCGTGTGGTCATCGAAAATCCCGGCGATTGGTTGCGGCGAATGATGAAAACGATTACATGGCAGAATACCCGAAGCCACTCCCGATTTGTAGCGGAACGGCCCCGGCAAAGTTCAGAATGGATTCGGCATGGCATCAGTGACGCTGCAACAGGTACGAAAGGTTTATGCGGGCGGCGTGGTCGGCGTCGTCGGCGCGGATTTCAGCGTGAAAGACGGCGAATTGCTTGTTCTGGTCGGACCTTCGGGTTGCGGCAAAACCACGACGTTGCGCATGATCGCCGGGCTCGAAACCATCACATCCGGCACATTGAAAATCGGCGAGCGCATCGTCAACGACGTCGCGCCGAAAGATCGCGATATCGCGATGGTGTTTCAGAACTACGCGCTGTATCCGCATATGACCGTCGCCGAAAATCTCGGTTTCGGATTGAAGCTGCGCGGCGAATCGCGCGAGACCATCGATCAGCGCGTAAAACAATCCGCGGATCTGCTCGAACTCGGGGCCTATCTCGATCGCCTGCCGCGCGCGCTGTCCGGCGGTCAACGTCAGCGCGTCGCGCTCGGCCGCGCGCTGGTGCGTCAGCCGCAGGTTTTTCTGCTCGACGAACCGCTATCGAATCTCGATGCCAAATTGCGCTTGTCGACGCGACAGGAAATCGCGCGCCTGCATCGCCGCGTGCAGACCACGATGATTTACGTCACGCACGATCAGATCGAAGCGATGACGCTCGGCCAGCGCATCGTCGTTTTCAAAGCCGGCGAAATCCAGCAGATCGATACGCCGATGATGCTTTACGCAAAACCCAAGAACGTATTCGTCGCGGGATTTCTCGGCAGCCCCGCGATGAATTTTTTTCGCGGCAAACTGATTCGTTCCGGCGGATTGAGACTGCAATGCAACGATGCGCGTCTGCCGCTCGGCGAAGCCGACGGTCTGGATCGCTATATCGATCAGGATTTGATCGTCGGCATCCGCCCGGAGAATCTCGTCGTCGGCGGCGCGGATACGTCACGCATTTCGGCGCAACTGGATCTCATCGAACCCGTTGGCAACGAAGTATTTCTGCATCTGACCTGGAACGGCGATCCACTCGTCGTTCGCGCCGCGATGACCGAACTGCCGGAATTGGGCTCGACACTGTCGCTGAGCTATCCGACCTCGGCGTTGCATTTTTTCGATGCGCGAACCGAATCGCGCATCGATGGCGCGTAATCCGTCGCGCCAGTTCGAGCGTCGACAGGCATCGATCACCGAAATCAGCGGACGTTCTAGCCGCCCATCGAATCGGAAAATAATTCGTCCACCTGAAAACCGGTGATGCGAAGAATCGTCGAACCCAGCGGTTTCAGCGTGACATTGAGGCGCGTTCCATCCGGAGCGATCAGCGGGCCGACGAGTCCGATCGGCGGTTTGGTCCACGGATCGAGCACATCGCCGCCGGAAAAAATTATCGGCAAAAAAATGGAATTTCTTGAAATCGTGTAGGTCGGCGTCGGGCTCGTCGGTCGAAACTCGGTGTCCTGGAATTGCAGCGGCGATGTCGCGCCCGCGGCCCGCGTTATTCGTCCGGGCGTCGCCGTGGCTTCTATCGGCAGCGCATACAGCAACGGACCCTTCGCGATCGCCATGTCGCCGTTGCTGTCTTGCACTCGGTGCACATCGAAGGCGAGATCGAACGAAACGGTGTCGGCCGATGTCCATTGCCCGGACAGTTCGAATCGATCCGGAAAACGAACGACGGTTATTTTCGTCGGTGCTTCCACCGTTGCGTTTTGCGCGTACTCCGGAATGCGCAAGGTCAGCGTGAAGTTCAGTGGCGCGGCGGGCGAAAGTATAAAAAGCAACTTATCCGAAAATGGAAAATCCGTCTGCTCCACGACATTGACCGATGTGCCGTTCACGTTCGTATCCAGTGTCGACGGACCGTACAACCTCGCGACCAGACCCGCGCGCTGGGTTTCGTTGAGCCACATGCCCTCGACGTAGTAGGGCAGCAGGCGCGTGGAGTTGAGGGTGCAGCACGCCGCACTGGCATGCGATGCCGAATACAGCGGACGATCGCCATCGGCGGCGGTCTGCGTGGCGGAAAGCCGGTTATCGGCGGTGAGGTAGGAAACCGCCGTGGCCGACGTATGCAGACGCGCGCCTTGGGCGCTGTTGAGCGCGATGCGTTCGGAGATGTCTCCCGTGCTCATCGCATCGCGAAACTGTGCAAGACGATTGAGCGACGCGATGGTTTCCGTCATCGAACAATATTCGGAGTTGAGCTGGAACGAGCCTGCGCGTCCTCCGACGGATTCGTCGCCGACGGGTCCGCCGCCGGGATTGGAGTGGTGCAGCAATTTGACGAGAACCTGATCGGCCGCCTGGCCGTATTCATCCGCTCCGCCGTATGCGTAGGAAATTGCCGGCATCGACAATGCCTCGGCGATATGCGGCGTGTGCGTATACCAGGGCCGGTCGGGATCGGCGAGGTTTTGCGGCATCACGTCGTCGTTGACGACACCGCTCGCGGCATAATCGGCATAAAGCCAAAGGTAGCCGGCGCGATAACTGTCGTCGCCGGTGATGCGATAAAGCCATTCGAGCGTGTCTGAAAATCCAACGCCGTGCGAAACACCGCCGCCGCTGCCGACCGCGCGATAGAAATAGCCTTGGTTTTGATAGGCAGCCAGCGTCAACTTGGCGCCCTTTTCGACGGCGGCGAGAATGCGCGCATCGCCGGTTGCCTCGTACCAGGCCAGTAACGCCTGGAACATGCGGCTCTGCGTCCAGATTTCGCCGTCGTTGGGATCTTGTTTGCCGAAACGCTTATCGATCGGATACACGCCGATGTATCCGGGCGTGTCCTGTGCGTCCAGGACGTCTTGAAGACGCGCGATCGCGGCGCTTTTGAGCTGGGCATTTCCGCTCAGCCAGGCGAGGCGAAACAGTCCATCCGCGTAATAACCTTCGTGCTCGCCGAGCCACCAGCCGGGCTCGCCGGCCGAATCCGTTTGGTCGGCTCGCTGGACTTCGAATTGCCGCATGTTCACGGTGTCGGATATTTCCGTGTAGTGCCCGGCCAGTCCGTTATCGAGATCGGCCTGCATCTGGCGCAGCATCCAGCCGGAGGGTTTTGTTTCGCCGAAGCGCGTCAATGTCGAATCGGACGGCGTGACGCCGAACGCCAAGGGTGCCGCGCAGGACATTGCAACGATCAGCGTGAGGCTGATCGCCCGCATCACTCGGCAGGTAAATCCGCGACGGTCGTCGAATCGAGGGCGCATGAGACAGAGCATATTCATACCGACGTGCATGCTAACCGAACACCACCATACTCTGCCGGCTCAACACCGTGGCCACGCCGTTCGGCGCCCACAGCGTCGTCGATTGACTCGTATAGCCATCGCGCGCCGCCACCAGGTCCGCCTCGACGCGCCAGCCTTGCAATGGTTGCGAGGCGAAATCGTGATTCAGAATTTCGAGCATCCAGGTCAGCGAACTGCCGGGCGCCGGTTTCGGCATCCAGGATAGTGCGACGGGCGGTACGAAATCGGTAAGCGCCATCAGATGCGCTTCGGTCGTGTCGCCCGGTTCTTTCATGCCGAGTCGAAACACGTTGCGGTGCGCGCGCGAATTCGAAAACGGCAAACCGCCTTCGAGAAACGTGACATCGAAATGCTGAAAGAAACTGGGCGTGATGTTCGGAACGAACGGAATGCGTGTGCCGGCGTTGGTCATCGCCGTGGGCGCCGGCGCGTCGCGAAGGACCGTCGATTCACGAGACATGCCGAACACCGCGATGGCGTGCGCGAGCAATTCGCCGCCATGTTCGATGCGCGCTTCCACGTGTCGCGTATTTTTTCCGGCGCGCAAAATCGAGGCGTGCGTGATGCATTCGCCCGATTCGACCGGTGCGATGAACGTCATCTGCAATGTGCGCAGCGGGAATTCCGCTGGCACTAGCGTGCGCATCGCGGCCAATGCGAACGCGCCCTGCAATCCGCCGAAGGCGCTGCGGCCTTGCAGCCAGTCGTCGGTGACGGTGGCCGTGAACGATCCGGGCAGCGGCGTTGCGCGTTGCATGAGTTCAGTGAGCGTCATCGTTTTTCCTCGACGTCGATGGGTCGACCGTATGCGCGATGGGTATGGCAGACAATGTCGCATGGTAATCCGCCGGCGACTGGCCGATGATTTTCTTGAAGTCGCGGATGAAATGCGCCTGATCGGAATAGCCGAGATCGAGCGCGATGGCAGCCCAATCGACATTATCGGTGTTATGCATCTGATTAGCCGCTTCGATCAGACGAAATCGCTGAATCATCCATTTGGGTGTGACGCCGACGTACTCGTCGAACAGACGTTGCAACCGTCTTTTTCCGATCGCATAAGTGTCAACGATGTGTTCGACGTGAGTGATCGTCCGATCCATCGCCACGCGTTCGGCGACTCGCCGCACGAGAAACATCGCCTCGTCTGCCTGCGGCGTAAACGTGCGCAGGAATTGTTCGAGAATGTGAATCGTATCTTGATGATCGGAATGCGCCAACGCGCGCCGGCTCAATCCGCGCGACGACGGTCCGAGCACATCCGGCAAATCCCACACGCGTTCCGAGAGCGTCGAAACAGGTTTGCTGATGAACGCGCGAAAACCGCCCGGCAGAAACTTTACGCCGAAAACGCGGCTTTTGCCTTCGATCAGGCGCGAGAATTTCCTGGTGTGGATGCCGGATAGTTCTTCGCGCCCCGGTTCGAGCACGAGCTGAATCGACGGGTGCGGCAACGTTTCGCGCAATTGCGGTTCCGGCACATCCCATTCGACCGTCCAGTAATGTTCGACGAATGGCGCCAGATCGTCAGATGGCCAATAACGCCATACGCCGGGCATCGACCCGGCATCGCGAAAATGGAGAAGGCCGCGCGGTTTTTCGAGTTTCGGAAGCGCCATGTCGCGTTTTTTCAATCCGGACCGCAACGCCGTCGCTAGCATCGCTCATGGTCGAAAATGAGGTGCGTCATGCGGCTTGAACATTACATCACACTCGGCGTGGCGCTTCTGGCATTCACACATTTTTCCGTCGCCGACACGGCAACATCGGTTTCACATCCGGGAGAAAAAATCATGCATGCAAAAGGTCCGTTCGACGTCAAACTCGCTCCGCTCGAAGGCTATAACAAACAGCTCGGGCGGATGTCGCTGGACAAACAATTCCATGGCGATCTGGAAGCCGTCAGCCAAGGCGAAATGCTGTCGTTTCTCGATCGCGAAAAACAGTCGGGTGGTTACGTGGCGATCGAGCGCGTCACCGGCGCGCTCGGTGGCAAGAAGGGCAGTTTCGTGTTTCAGCACAGCTCGACGATGACGCGCGGAAAACCCGCGCAGAACATCATCGTGGTGCCGGATTCCGGGACCGACGGACTGGTCGGTTTGTCCGGTGCGATGGTCGTGAACATCGCCGACGGCGGCGCGCATTCCTACGATTTCGAATACACCTTCGACGAAACTAAGTGACGACTTAACACGGCGCGAATCGCTTTACGATACTTTGCAAATTGGCCTGCAAAACGGCTAAAAATTTAGCGCGGCTTCAGACCAATCCGCGCAGTATGGCAAGCGTCAACATAGCGAGGTAATTCCCGTGTTACGCAAGGCTTTGTTTCTGATGATGGCGACGGTTGCTGGCACTGCGATGGCGCAAGTCAACGATCCGCAAGCCGCCGCACCGATTCAATACGACGGCGGTCCGGCGACGCAATCGGCCGCGCCGATCGACTGCGGTCTCGACGACAACGGACGTCCGCTGCCGTGCCAGAACGATTCGGGTTATACCGCCGATGACGAATTCGCCGCTGCCGATGACGCGCCGCTGTTCGCTCCGGATTATTACGCCTATCAGGATTACGCCTATTACCCGCCGTATTACGCGGGCGTGAGCCTGTGGCCGGATTACTACTGGCCCGGTTACGCGTGGGGTTATGGCGGCTGGGGCTGGCCGTACGGCGGCATCGGCATCAGTCTGGGTTTTGGCTGGGGCTGGCACGGTGGCTGGCATAACGGCTATGCATGGCATGGCGGCGGTTGGGGTCACGATCATTTCCACGGTCCGTGGCGCTACGACGGCCATGGTCATTACTCGGACCACGGCCATAACGGGTACGCGCACAACGATCGCGGATTCAACGGGCATTCGTTCGGCGACCGTGGTCATCGCGACTTCGCCAATGGCTCCGCGAACGTGAGCGGCACGCGTTCGATGAATGGTGCGCGCGGATTCGATCGCGGCTTGAACGGCCGCGGTGCGAACGGTGTGCAATCCACGGCATTTCGTTCGGGCGAAACGCGCGGTGCGCAATTCGGTGCGAATCGCGGAACGTTGCGATCGAGTTCGTACTATGCGAATGCGCGTGGAGTGTCCAACGCGCAGAACGTCAGCTCGCAAAACTTCAGGGCGCAGAACTTCAGGACGCAAAACGTGAACCGCGCTAATCCGCAATCGTATTCGCGCGGCAACGTGCAATCGTTCGATCGCGGCAACTACGCGGCGGCGAATCGCTCAAACGCAAACAGCAATTTTCGCGGTACGGCTTTCACGCAAGGCAATCGCAATTATTCGACGCGCACGCAAAACCCGCGCGCGACGTCCATGCCGAACCGTGGATATTCCACGCAGTCGCAAAATTATCGCGGCGGCGCGACCAATCGTTCGTATAGCACCGGCAACCGTTCATATAGCGCCGGTACGCAACGCGGTGGTTATGCGATGCCGTCGCGCGGGCCATCGTCCTCGCGTCCGAACTATTCGTCCGGCAGAAACTTTTCGGCGCCGCACATGAGCGCGCCGTCAGGCTCGTCATCGCACTACAGCGGTGGCGGTGGTGGACGTTCGAGCGGCGGCGACAGCGGCCATCGACACTGATCGGATTTGAATCGAATTAAGAAGGCCCGCGCAACGCGGGCCTTTTTTTTGTGCAAATTATTTACTCGTCGATGTCCAAATAGCGAGTCCTTGAGCGTCATCATGTCAGCGGCGCATAGTGCCCGCTCAAGAAATCTTTCGAGGACCATCGACATGCAATACCTACTGCTGCTTTACGCCAACGAGAATGGCTGGGACGCGATGACCCAACCGCAACGCGTACAAGGCATGGCCGCCTATACCGCTTACACGCAGGCCTTGCAGGAAGCCGACGTGCTCCTTGGCAGCAATCGCCTGCGGCCCGTTTCGGACGCCACAACGGTCACCAATCAGGACGGAAAATCCCGCGTTCTCGACGGTCCTTACGCCGACACCAAGGAACAACTCGGGGGTTATTACCTGATCGAGGCTCCGAATCTCGACGCCGCCATCGCGTGGGCCAATCGTTGTCCCGGCGCGCATCACGGCACCGTCGAGGTGCGTCCGGTTTGGGAGAAGTGATGGCGGCTGGCGATTCGATGAGCGCGACCGACGCTTATCGCACCGCCGAAGCCGTCGCGCGGCGTAGCTACGGAAAGCTCGTCGCGTTTCTCGCCTCGCGCACGCGCGACGTCGCGGCGGCGGAAGACGCCTTGTCCGAGGCGTTCGCTGCTGCGTTATCGGAGTGGGGCGCGGGCGCGTGTCCGCAAAACCCGGAAGCGTGGTTGTTGACGGTGGCGCGTCGCAAGCTGATCGATGCGTCGCGACGAAGGCGCACCAGCGACGACGCGGCCGCCGACGTGCGTGCGCTGAGCGATGCGTTGAACTCGACGGAATCCGCCGACATTACCGATCAGCGTCTGGCGCTGATGTTCGCGTGCGCACATCCGGCGATCGACGCGGCGATCCGCGCACCGCTGATGCTGCAAACCGTGCTCGGTTTCGACGCGGCTAGGATCGCATCGGCATTTCTGATTTCGCCCGCGACGATGGGCAAGCGTCTGGTGCGCGCCAAGGAGAAAATCCGCCGTGCCGGTATTCCGTTCCTCATCCCCGATCGCGACGAATTGGCGCCCCGACTGGAATGCGTGCTCGACGCCATCTACGCCGCCTACGCCGAAGGCTGGCACGATCCCATCGGCACCGACGCCGCACGCCGCGATCTGGCCGAGGAAGCCTTGTTTCTCGGCCACATCATGGTGGAGCTTGCGTTCGACGAACCCGAGGCGCTGGGTTTGCTGGCGTTGATGCTGCACACCGAAGCGCGGCGGAATGCGCGCCGCAATAGCAACGGCGACTACGTGCCACTGGATCA
>JBDUEI010000092.1:0-4334 GCA_040002515.1 Rudaea sp.
TGATGGCCGTCGCCGTGCGCAGCGACAAGATCGGCATCGCACAAAATTCGACTACCGTGCGCGGTGATTTCGTGCTGTCGCCGAACGTGCCCGGACTGGTCGCGCCGGGCGACGAATTCGAGGTCAGTGTCGGCGTCGCGAACAATCTGACCGGATTAGCGGGCAAGGAAATTCCGGTGTCGCTGTCGCTCGACACATCGGCCGGCTTGGAAATCGTCGGCGATGGAAAACCGCAACTCAAGCTCGGCGAAATGCGCGAAGGCGTTGCCGTGTTCAAACTTCGCGCGAAGCCCGTACTCGGTCCGGCCAAGCTTGCGTTCACGGCCGTGTATAACGACAAGTCCGCCAAGATCGGCACGGAAGTATCGGTGCGCCCGGCCTCGGCGTATCGCACCGCCTTGATCGCCGGCGATCTGGATAAGGGTTCTGTCGACGTCAAACCGTTGCGTGATATGTACGATGCATTCGCCAAGCGCGAAGCTGCGGCGTCGTACACGCCACTCGTGCTCGCGCAGGGTTTGTCCGCTTACCTCGCCGATTTCCCGCATCGCTGCACCGAGCAACTGGTCAGCCAGGGTTTCCCGGCGCTCGTGTTCGGATCGCATCCGGAATACGGCAAAATCAAGACGGAGACCGACAGCAAACCAAAGACCGATCCGTTGCAGTCGCTGATGGCCGTCATGCATTCGCGCCAGAACAACGAAGGTGGTTTCGGTTTGTGGACATCGACGCCGCAATCCGAACGCTTCGTCTCCGGCTATGCGATGTTGTTCCTGATCGAAGCGAAAGAGCGCGGTCAGCGTATTTCGACCGACATGCTCGAAGCCGGCAATCGCTATTTGGTTCAATTGGCTGCCGACGAAAGTGACGGTTCGCTCGCCGGTCTGCGCGAGCGTGCCTTCGCGATTTATCTGCTCACGCGACAGGGAACGGTGACGACGAATTACATCGCCGCTGTACAGAAACGTCTCGACGACAACTATTCGAAGGATTCGCGCAACGCGCAATACACGCAGACCAAACAGAACGAGTATTTCATCGATTCCGGCGATTCGTGGCACACGAATCTGGTCGCCGCCTATCTGGCATCCTCGCTGAAACTACTCAAACAGGACAAAGAAGCCGATCGTCTGATGGCACCGATGGAAGACGGTTTCCGCCGCGCAACGATCGAGAACGCCTATCGTTTCGAGCGCTACTACGACACGCTGTTCCGCGATGCGAGCGTGCTCTATCTCATCTCGAAACATTTCCCGGAACGCGCGACCGCGTTGCCGACGTCGTCGATCGGCGTTCTGCTGCGGCCGATCCAGCGCGGATGGTTCAATACGTTGTCATCCGCCACGACCATCCTCGCACTCGACGCCTACGGCACCCGCGTGGGCGAGGGCAAGCTCGCTCTCGGCGCGTTGCTGAAAGACGGCTCGTTGAAACCGATCGTCACGCAACCGGGCGCACTCGTGCGCGGTGTATTCGATGCGACGGCGACGGCCATTCGCGTCGACAACGCCGTCGATCTGCATGCGTGGTATGCCGTCACGCAAACCGGTTTCGATCGCGCGCCGCCGGCCACCGAGCTCAAGCAAGGTCTCGAAATCATCCGCGAATACACGACGACGACCGGGAAGGCGACGACATCAGCGACACTCGGCGAAGAACTCGACGTGCATCTGAAAATTCGCGCCACGGAAGCCGACAGCATCGGCAACATCGCGATCGTCGATCTTCTGCCCGGCGGATTCGAACCCGTGATCCAGCCGCCGACATTGCCGGAAGACGCGAGTACTACACCCGCCGATTCGACCGACGCCGCACCGGCCGTGCCGAAATGGCAATCGCCCATCGGCACTGCCGGCTCGACGTGGGCGCCGCAATACGCCGACGTGCGCGACGATCGCGTCGTGATCTACGGCACGGCGACGCGCAACGTGGGCGAATTCGTGTATCGCATCCGTGCAACCAACGCAGGCACGTTCATCGTGCCGCCCGCTTACGGCGAATCGCTTTACGACCGCACCGTGCAGGCGCGCTCGCTCGGCGGAAAAATCGAGGTGACGAAAAAGTGAGCTGCCTCCCGCGCGAGCGGGAGGATGAAAAACACGCTTTCATCGATCGACGATGTCTTTAACGGGTGCAGTACTCAATCGACTTCGCCGCTGGCAAAACTGGCTAGCGGCGATAGCGGTTCTCATCGCCGTGCTCATCGGCATCCGCCTTTGGCCGCACGAACCGTTGTCGCGATTGGCGACGTCGTCCACCGCGGTCTACGACGATTCCGGACATTTGTTGCGTCTCACCCTCGCCAGCGACGATCGCTATCGTCTTTGGGTGCCGCTCAACGAGATGCCGCAGCCGCTGGTGCAAGGCGTATTGCTGCATGAAGACGCGTGGTTCCGCTGGCATCCGGGCTTCAATCCGATCAGCCTGGCGCGCGGCGGATGGGTGACGTACGTGCGCGGCGGCAATCGTCAGGGCGGCTCGACGATCACGATGCAACTCGCGCGGCTTGCGTATCGACTGAACACGCGCAGCCCTGGCGGAAAGTTGCGCCAGGTGTTTCGCGCCATCGAATTGGAACTGTGTTACTCGAAGGACGAGATTCTCGAGGCCTATCTCAACTTCGCGCCGTACGGCCGCAATATCGAGGGTGCGGCGGCGGCGAGTCTGATTTATTTCGACAAACCCGTAGCGCAAGTGTCGCTTCCGGAAGCGTTGACGTTGGCGGTGATTCCACAAGATCCGAGTCGACGCGTTCGCGAAAGCGATATACGCGAATCCAGCGAAGATGTGATCGGATCGCGATTGATCGCCGCGCGCGCAAGGCTGTTCGCGCGATGGATCGTCAAACATCCCGAAGACGCAGACGCAGCGCCCTTGATGCAGTTACCGTTGCGCCTGCGTTCGCCCGAACACTTGCCATTCTCAGCGCCGCATTTCGTTGAAGAAGTCATCGCGGACGCAAAGTTGCGATCGCAATCGATTCCGCCGGAAATTCATACAACGCTGAATCTGGGACTGCAGCACGTTCTCGAACGCCAGGTCGCCGATCACATCGCGCACAATTCCGCGCGCGGCATTCGCAATGCCGTGGCGTTGGCGATCGACATGCGCGACATGGGCATCAAGGCACTGGTCGGATCGGCCGACTACAAAGACGCGGACATCGCGGGGCAGGTCAACGGTGCGCTGGCCAAACGCTCACCGGGTTCGGCGTTGAAGCCGTTGATTTATGCACTCGGGTTCGATCAGGGCGTTCTGCATCCGCAGACCGTACTGCGCGATGTGCCGACAGCGTTCGGTCCATTCGCGCCGGAGAATTTCGACGGTCGTTTTCTTGGGCCGGTTACGGCAACCGAAGCGCTGATCCGCAGCCGAAATATTCCCGCGGTATACGTTGCATCAAAGTTGCAAAATCCATCTTTTTACCAATTCCTGAAAAATGCCGGCATCAGCCGCATGGCGTCGGAAGATCATTACGGATTGGCGCTCGTTCTCGGCGGCGGCGAAGTGACGCCGGAGGAATTGGGAACGTTGTACGCGATGCTCGCCAACCGCGGCACGCTCGCGCCGTTGCGCAAAGTATCGACCGATCCGCGCGTGCCTGGCGTTCGTATGCTGAGCGACGAGGCGAGCTTCATGGTGCTCGACATGTTGCGACAGAATCCGCGACCGGACGACGCAACGATCGCGCAGCCGGGTCGTTTGCCGGTGTACTGGAAAACCGGCACATCCTGGGGTTTTCGCGATGCCTGGAGTGCGGGCATCGTCGGACCGTACGTCGTCATCGTGTGGATCGGTAACTTCAATGGTGCGGGAAATCCTGCGTTTATCGGCGTCGATGCGGCGGCGCCTTTGTTGTTCCACATCACCGACGCCTTGCGCGCGCGCGATCCGAATCTCGCCGAACCGGCGCGTGCGCCGCCCGCGCATTTGAAACGCGTGCAAATCTGTCTTGCCAGTGGCGATCTGCCCAACGCATGGTGTCCGCAACGCGGCATGACGTGGTTCATTCCGGGCAAGTCGCCGATTCGTGTCAGTTCGGTGCATCGCGCGATCACCGTCGACAACGCGAGCGGAAAACCGACGTGTCCGCCATTCGACGCTACGAAAACCCACGCGGAAGTTTACGAGTATTGGCCGAGCGATCTGGCCAAAGTTTTCCGCCAGGCCGGCATTCCGCGCCGCACGCCGCCGCCGTTGCCGGATTGCAGCAGCGACAATTCGGCCGACGAAGGTCAGGCACCGCAGATCGTGTCACCGCTACGCGGCCAGGTGTATACGCGCCGTGTCAGCCGCGAGGGTGACGAGCGCATCACGTTCAACGCGACGGTCGA
>JBDUEI010000093.1:0-13523 GCA_040002515.1 Rudaea sp.
ATCGCGGCGTGTTGCCGGCGAGCGGTGAGCTCGTACTTAGCGGCACATTCGACAATCACGAACAGATGCAGGCGGCGAACGCGACGGCGAAGTCTGGAGCGTCGGTCGGCGTGCCGCATGTGCGTGAGACGCTGCGTTTGGCGCAGAACGATCGCGCTGGCCATCTGTGGTTGTGGCAGATTCAATCCGCCGATGGCAAAGCTGTCTCCGATGCCGCGTGGTTGTACCGCGTGACCTCGCTCGACAACGCGACGCGATTCGTGTTCACGCCGTTTCGCGCGCTAGACGATGCGGCGCGGAAGTCGCTCGTCGACAGCAAGGAAGGCGATTTCAAATTCGACACCAAACAATGGGCGGAACTGGCGCCGTGCGCGATGTCGGGCGAACGCAAGGACGGTCAGCTCGTCGTCTCGGCGGACGTTGCCGCATGCAGCGCGCTGTTGCCGGGCATGGGCGGCGATGCCGCGTTGCTGCCGTTGAAATTGTCATTCGATGGCGATGTCCTGACCACCGTGACGTTTTCCGATCGCGCGCGCGGTGCGGATGCCTCGATCGCCGCGCGTCGCGTGCGCTGGTTCGCCGGGTGGTCGGCGATCAACGGCGCCGGACCGAAGGCGAAGACGGACAGCAACGACTGGCATTCGCGCACCGATTTACGCGCGTCGAGCGAAGGCGGCAAAATTCCGATTCATTGGCGCGATGGTGCTGCGAGCGGGTATTCGATCGAACTCGTACGGCGCACGTATGCGGAGCGCAAGTTGAGCGTGCTGCAATTGAACGTGATCGAAGATGGGAGCGGGCAGGTCGTCGATTACGCGTGGGCCGATCCGACCGCGTCGATCATCGGCATCAATCTCGGCTGGCTTCAGGTCGGGCTGACCCTCGACAACTCTACGCGCTAGTTTTTGCTCAACCGGTCCACGAGATTCGAGTGCGACCGGTGACCTTGCCATCTTTTGGCTGCTTCCTACGTATTGGAGATATATCCCATCGTCAAAGAGCGGTCAGCAACAATCTGATCTCAGCACAATGATTCCATCGAACGGAGTGCAGTCAATGTCTCGTCTATCTCTTGCGGTTGTCTGCGCCATATTTGCGGCTGGCGCGCCAAGTTTTGCCGCCGCACACGACTTCTGTGTCACCAGCAGCGCCGAGCTGCGGGTGGCGCTGGCGGCAGCCTCCAACGGGGGCGCCAATCAGGACGAGATCAATCACATCAACATGGCCGCCGGGACGTATGCGACCAGCGACGTCGGCGATCGTTTTTTCTACATCAACACATCGGCCACGAGCGGTTTGCACCTGTGGGGTGGATTCAATTCCGATTGCACGTCGATGGCTGAGGACGCCTCGATGACCGTTCTCGACGGCGTCGCTGAAACGCAGGTCTTGGTCGCGCGTAGCTTGCTCGGTGACGTCGATCTGCTAAATTTCACGGCGCAGAATGCAGATACCACTCAGCCCGGCGCCGGTATCGCCGTCAACGACACCGGCTCAACGACGGGTGATGTGTTTTTGCGTAATCTGATTCTGCGTAACAATCACACGTCCTCCACATATGGCGGCTTGCGCGCATTCGTCCGCGGTACCCACGTTCTGTATTTCGATAACAACGTGGTGGTCGGCAATAGCGCCGATCAGGGTTATAGCGCGGGCCAGTTGGTCGGAGCGGCGCAGGTCTATGCGCGTTACGACACGGTAGCCTATAACACGTCGATAAGCGCGAACGGTGGTGCTCTGTTTTGCATCGGCACCGCGTGCGAAATAGCCAACGACATCTTCTGGCACAACGATACAGTCGATCTGTATCTGGTCGACGAAGGTAATTTGTACTTCGACGACATCGGCGTCTTGCAGGGCACCGTTCCGACAACCACCCAAGGTGTTGTCGCTACCGACCCGTTATTCGTGGATGCCGCGACCGGCGATTTTCATCTCGGCGACGGCTCGCCCCTGATTGGCGTGAGCACGTATTACGCCAGTCAGAGCGACAACGACGTCGAGGGGCATGCGTTGCCGCTGACCGGCAGAACCGATATGGGCGGCTATATCGAAACCGTCTTCCACGACGTTTTCGAATAAATCACGCCGCGAACTGCAATCGCGCCAGCTCGGAATATAGACCGCCTTGCCGCAGCAATTCGGCGTGCGTGCCTTGCGCGACGATGCGCCCACCATCCATGACGACGATGCGATCGGCTTTCTGCACCGTCGCCAGGCGATGCGCGATGACGAGTGTCGTGCGGCCGCGCATCAGTCGCTCGAGCGCGCTCTGGATCGCGGCTTCGGATTGCGCATCGAGATTGCTCGTGGCTTCGTCGAGCAGAAGAATCGGCGAATCCTTCAGCAGCGCACGCGCGATAGCGATGCGTTGTTGCTGGCCGCCGGACAATCGCACACCGCGCTCGCCGAGATAGGTGTCGTAACCTTCGGGTTGCGCGAGGATGAATTCGTGCGCTTCGGCGGCGGTCGCGGCCGCGGCCACGGTGTGTTCGTCGGCATCGCTGCGCCCGAAACGGATATTGTCCGACGCGCTCGCGCCGAAGATCACGGTGTCCTGCGGCACCAGCGCGATCTCGTTGCGCAGCGCGCCTAGATCCTGCGCGCGCAAATCGACACCATCGATACTGATGACGCCGCGTTGCGGATCGTAGAAGCGCAGCAACAAGTGGAAAACTGTACTTTTACCGGCGCCAGAGGGTCCGACCAGCGCAACCGTCTCGCCCGGCGCGACATGCAAACTGAAGTCGTGCAGCGTCGGCGCGTCGGGTCGGCTCGGATAGCGGAATTCGATGTGATCGAATCGGATTTCGCCACGGATCGGATCGGTCAACGCTATCGGGTTCGGCGGCGTGGCGATGTCCGGTCGTGCGGCGAGCAGTTCGCCGATGCGTTCCATCGATCCGCCGGCGCGCGAAATTTCGCTCCAGACTTCCGTCAATCCACCGACCGATCCCGCAGAAATCACGGCGTACAGGACGAACTGGCTGAGCACGCCCGCGCCCATGCTGCCGTCCATCACGGCACGCGCACCAGCCCACAAAACGAGCGTGATTGCGCCGAAGATCAGAAGGATGATCAACGCCGTCAAACCCGCGCGCTGTGCGACGCGACGTTGCGCGGCTTTGAGTGAGCGGCCGATCGCTTCGTCGTAGCGTTTTTTCTCGACGGGTTCGCGCGCGTAGGCCTGCACGGCGTACATCGCGTTCAACGTTTCGTTGGCGATCGCCGCGGCGTCGGCGACGCGATCCTGATTCGCGCGCGCCAGTTTTTGCTGACGCCGACCGGCCAGAACGATCGGCAGGATCACCAGCGGAATCACCAATGCGGCGTATCCGGCCAGTTTCGGACTGGTCGTGACAAGCATCACCGTGCCGCCGATCGCCGTCAGTACGCTGCGCAACGCAACCGACATGCTCGAACTGACCACGGTTTGCACGAGTTCGGTATCGCTGCCCAAACGGGAAATCAACTCGCCGACGCGCGTGCGTTCGTAAAACGCCTGATCGAGCGTTAGCAGATGCCCGTAAAGTTTGCGACGCAGATCGGCGACAACGCGCTCACCCAACATGCTCACGCAGAAATAGCGCGCCGCCGTCGCAATCGCCATCACGCACGCGACGACGAGCAAACCGATGAAGCTGCGGTTGACGGTCGCCGGATCCGCGTGCGCGAAACCGTGATCGATCATCACACGCACCGCCAGCGGTAGCGACAACGTGGCCACGGACGATATCGCCAGAAAACCGAGCCATCCGAATAGCAACGCGCGGTAATGGAGCAGATACGGAATGATGACGCGCAACGCGGAGATGCGGCGCTGGGGAGCAGGTGCGGCGGAGTCGGTCATGCAGCCTTCAATGCGAGTCTTTCATTACGGATGGAGGCGGCGAGGCGCGATTCAATGCGCGTTATCTATAAGATCGCGCAGATCGTCGGGCAGACGATAGTCCGGATATTTCTTGTGGAATTCGCGGAGACTTTTTATCGCCTCGGCGCGCCGGTTCTTGCGAAGCAAGGTTTCGATATTCGCGATCCAGTGTTCGGGATACAGGTTCGCGTCCGGAATTGCGACGCTTTGCTCGCGTATGGCGGGCGCTGATACTGCGCGCGCCGACGACGGCTGCGCTGCGGGCGCACTCGCACCCGCGCTTATCGCATCGCGCGTGGATTCGCTTCGAGCGGCATTGTCCTTAGGCTTCTGCGACGTGGCGCTGTCCGCGCCCACCTCCTGTTTCTCGCGCTGTCCCTGAGAAATCGCCGAATCAAGAGATTGCAGCGGCGCCTCTTGCGCCGGCGGTGGTGGCGTAGCCGGAGCCGGAAAGGCGACCGGCGCTGGCTTGTCCGCGCGCTTTCGTTCCAGCTCCTCTGGCGCGACCCTAGGTTGCGGAACGATCTTTCCGGTTTGTTCTTTTTGTCGGGCCGGTGCATTACCGCCAAACTGAGGTTCTGGAGCGGATTTTGGTTTAGCGGTATTTACGGCTGAATCCGAAGGGAACGCTTTTGCATTGCTTGATGGCGGTGCAACGGCAGGCAAGGCCGATTGCGGAGCCGGCGCCGATTCGGACATGGGCGACGCATTCTTCTGCAACGCGTCCTGCGCCGCCGCGGGTTTGGCCTGTTCGCCGCGATCGTTCCAGACTTGCGGCCCGACGCGAAAGGCGAGGCCCGCAGCGAACAACACAACGGCCGCCGCGCTGAACGCCGGCACCCAGTTTCGACGCGTCCGATTCGGCGCCACGGCGGCGCGCGCCATCCCAAGCACGGCGGCATCGAGCTTCGCGTCCGGTTCCGCTCGCGGCAACTTTCGGTACAGCGCAGCGACACGCGAATCGTCTTTTTGCAAGAACGATTCGAGTTCGCGTTCGATGTTGTCGTCGCCGCTCATTCCGGAAATTTCTCCCGAATCTTGGCCAGCGCATAACGCAGCCGCGATTTCGTCGTTTCCTGTCCCACGCCGGTCAGGCGCGCGATTTCTTCCAATCCCAATCCGCCCTCGACGCGCAAAAGAAACGCCTCGCGCTGTTCGTGCGGCAACGCATCCAGAACGAGCTGTAGACGGCGCCGTTGCTCGAATTCGCTCAAGACGCGCTCGGGCTGCTCCGTTTCCGATGCCTCCAGTTCGCGCATCACGGTCTCAGTTTCTTCCAGGCCCGCTTGCGGACGCGCGCGGCGAAAGCTATCGACGATGAGATTGTGGGCGATCTGCAGTAACCATGTCGTGAATTTCGACTCGACGCGATAGCGCGATCGCGAGGCCACGAGCCGGCTCCAGGTTTCCTGATAGACATCGTCGGCGGTGGCGCGGTCGCGCACGCTGCGCAGGATGTAGCGATACAACAGTCCGCGTTGCCGCGCATACAGCGTTTCGAACGCGCGCGCGTCGCCTTGCGCGTAAGCGAGCATCAATTCTTCGTCCGCTTTCTCGGCCCCCATGTTGCGGAGGTTACGGGATTCGGGCTCGGCTGATAAGGTCTGGCGTTCATGTCCGTTGAACGCGCGGGCGGGCCGTTCGGGGTTAAGGCTCACCTTCGCGTGTTTCTACGTTAGCATCGTCGTTCATTTCCACGAGCGCACCGATGATTCATCCGATCCTGAAAATGGGCGATCCGCGTTTGTTGACTGTCGCCAAACCCATCGAACGATTCGACACCGAGGAAGTGCAGACACTCATCGCCGACATGTTCGAAACGATGCACGTGGCCGGCGGTGTCGGATTGGCCGCGCCGCAAATCGGCGTCGATCTGCAACTGGTGATTTTCGGTTTCGAACACAGTGATCGTTATCCGGATGCACCGGCGGTGCCGCGTACGATTCTGCTGAATCCCACGATCACGCCGTTGTCATCGGATATGGAGGAGGGTTGGGAAGGGTGTCTATCCGTGCCCGGAATGCGCGGGGCCGTCGATCGGTACATGCACATTCGGTATAGCGGTTTCGATGCTACGGGCGAGCCGATCGAGCGCGTGGCAGAAGGTTTTCACGCGCGCGTCGTCCAGCACGAATGCGATCACCTGATCGGGCGGTTATATCCGTCACGCATCACGGATTTTTCGAAATTCGGATTTACGGAAATCCTTTTTCCGGGAATTGATCCGACACGGGATGACTGAACATCAGTTCCCGAAGTCATCGGCAAATATAACGTCGGGGTCCGTCACGATGCCCGCCGCGCTCACGGCGAAATTCAGCACGCCTTTCGGCGTCGTGACGAAAACGCCGCCTGGGGAAACGGTCAAATTGTGGTTAGACCCGCTGACCACCACACTGACCGAATATCCCGCGTTCGAAGGAAGCTCGGTGATCACGTGCGACGTGTTGGCTTTCGGGGCCGAATAGATGATAGGACCTGCGATCGTCGTTGTTGCCGCGTTCGCGTTGAATAGCACGACCTGATTGGTGGTGCCGCTCACGAGCACGGTGCCGACCGCATTCGCCGATGTCACGCTGACAGCGCTGGCCGTGGCCACATTTGCGGTCGACGATGCAAGATCGAAAACGTTGATCCACTTTTGCGCCGCGCTCGCGTTCGGCGGGCGGATTTGGATTTGCCAAACTTTTTTCGTCGTACTCGCTGGGTACATCGGCAACGTCTGCGTCGTCGCGTTGGCTGGCAACACTGTCGTGATTGCTCCGGCGTAGTTAGACGCATAATTCACATCGAAGCGTTTTTCACCCGTAGGCGCCGTACCGGCGGTGGGATTGGCGGGCACGTGGAAGGCGAGGAATTGATCGCTCGCCGTATTGCCCGCTGTGGCATTGCCGGCTGTCGTTCGATCGTAGACGACGAAGCGGCCCGGACGCAGATAGACGATTTCCCGCGACCATGACGCGACCTGCGCTTGGTCGTTCGAATCGAGCCGGTACATGTCTTCAAGATTCGTCGCGAGTGAATAGACGTAACGGCCGCCTTCTTCGAACGCCGCGACGTGTGTAGTTGCGCCATCTTCCGCGGACCTGGAGATTTGTCCGTACGGATCGTTGACGGTCGAGCCCGTTATCTTTCGAACGTAGAAAATATTGTAGAGCGTGCGATTCCCCGAGAAGACAGTGTGATTGAAGCCGCCGAATTCGTCGGCGTACACGTTGTTCTCGTCGACGTTGCCGCCGGGTTCGTGCACCGCCCACCCTGTACCGTTGAGTAGCAGCGGCGTTCCCCCGCGCACGAGGGCGAGACTGCCCTGATCGAAGCCTTCTTCGGCGGCACCCGGTCCTTCGATGTAAGGGCCGGCGCGGAACGACATCCAGGTAGCGGCGGTCGTCCAGTCCGAACGCGCCGCGATCGCATTGGGGCCGGTGGCGAAGTAAGACAAAGGCAGTGTGGCGAGCGGCGCGGTCGGTCCGGCTGCGTCGTAAAAGAGAAATTCTTCCCACGCATCGGCGTCGTCGCCATTTAAAGCGACCACATCATGCGTGTACTGTTGCAACGCATTGGCGTGCGGTGAATTCCAGTAGCGCTGCACGCCCAGGGCCTGCATGAACATGCCGACATCCGTCGAACTCGGTGGCGGCGCGCTCGAATCACCGTTGGAATGGTTGGTATCGCGATCGTCGATATAGGTTCGCGTGGGCCACGTGAAGTGCATCAAGTATTCGCCGACGTCGACGGGAAAAGTATACGGAGCGGGCGCCGTGATGAGGTCGGTGCCCGTCGCCGTCTTCACTTCCCATGCGGGAAGGCTCATGTTGAACGTCGCCAACGGACCGTAGCTGCCGAATCCTTCGGGCCAGCCGCCGCCTGCCATGTGTGCGGCGTAGTAAGGCTGCACGCCGATGTGCGGCGGATTGATGGCGGCGGTGGTGTATTGCCGCGTCTGCCAATCCGTCCACTCGGCAGGCGTATTGGGATCCTCGCCGGCCATGGCCAGCGTCATGGCGGTCTTGGCGTGGAAGAACCCGGCAAAATAATTACCGACGGGATGCGCATAAGCGAACGCAGCGCAGCCGCCGGATTTCTCCCAGTTGGTCTGCCATGCGTCGGCCGTCGTATAAATCTGCTGACGCTGAGCCGGCGTGAACACGTCGTACACCCAATCGTACAAAATACCCATGCCGACACCGAAAAAACGCATGACGAAGCCGGAATCGGTGCACGGATTTTCGGCATGCGGCTGGCCAGGCGCGATCGATATCTTCACGGCGATATCGACAGCCTTAGCGCCGTACTTCGCCGCGTTGGTCGGATCCGAGACGCGCGTCGTCTGATAGCACAACGCTTCGCTCCACAGCGGCGCCCAATAGCCGCTGCCCTGATAGCCTTGGCCGATGTTCGGCACATTCGGATAAGTGGCTTGATCAGGATAGTTGACGGTTCCGCCGATGAACGAATCGCAATATTGCTTCAAGCGTTGCCACTGCGATGTATTTGCAGCCGCGCGGGCGCGCAGATTGGCGAGCGTGGTGGCGTCGAGAATCAGCCGCGGATGTGGCACGGTGCTTTGTGCACTTGCCAACGAAACGCACATGATGCAAAGCATCACGAAACAGAAGAACTTGATCATCAGTCGCACCCTCGAAGCAATCCTATTGCCCATAGAACGGTAAAACGTCCACGGATGCGACATTGTAGAGTTACGTCATCGCGAAAAAGGTGCCCGCATCACGGATCGCGAATCACCATCAGCCGCAACTCGGTCATGTCTTCGATCGCATAACGGATACCTTCGCGACCCAGACCGGAATCCTTGACGCCGCCGTACGGCATGTTGTCGACGCGGAAACTCGGCACATCGCCGACGATCACGCCGCCGACATCGAGTTCATCCCACGCATGCATTACTTTGCGAACGTCGTACGTGAAGAGGCCCGCCTGCAAACCGAATTCGCTGTCGTTGACCATGCGGATAGCGTCGTCGAACGTTTTGTACTTCTGCAAGATCGCGACCGGGCCGAACGCTTCCATGCAGCTGACTTTCTGCTTCGGATCGACGTTCTCCAAAACTGTCGCCTCGAGCATCGCGCCGGTGCGTTTGCCGCCGCACAACATCGTCGCACCGGCTTTCGTCGATTCCTGAATCCAGTCGTCGAGGCGTTTGGCTTCTTTCTCGTCGATCATCGGGCCAATGAACGTCTTTTCGTCTTTCGGATCGCCCGCAACCAATTTCTTCGTCGCGGCGACGAATGCGTCGCGGAATTTATCGTAGAAATCCTCCTGGACAAGAATGCGCTGCACGCCGATGCAACTTTGTCCACTTTGATAAAATGCACCAAAAATCATTCGCTCGACAACGAAATCCAGACGATCGCCCTGATCCGAGTCGACGATGCATGCCGCATTGCCGCCGAGTTCGAGCACGACCTTTTTCTTGCCGGCTTTCGCTTTCAAATCCCAGCCGACCGCGGGCGATCCCGTGAACGACAACAGTTTGAATCGATCGTCGGTCGTGAAAAGATCGGCACCGTCGCGATGCGCGGGAAGAATCGAGAACGCACCTTTCGGCAAATTCGTTTCGGCCAGGACTTCGCCGATGATCAACGCGCCGATCGGCGTACGGCTCGCCGGTTTCAACACGAACGGACAGCCCACCGCGAGCGCCGGTGCGACTTTGTGCGCGGCGAGGTTCAGCGGAAAATTGAACGGCGAAATGAACGAACACGGCCCGATCGGCACACGCTTGGTGAACCCGCGATAGCCTTTCGCGCGAGCGGAAATTTCCAGATTGATCGTTTCGCCATCGATGCGCACGGATTCCTCGGCGGCCACTTTGAACGTGTCGATCAAGCGCGTCGCTTCGCCTTTCGCGTCCTTGATCGGCTTGCCCGCTTCGATGCACAACGCCATCGCCAGTTCGTCGAATCGTTCACGAAAGCGTTTCACGCAATGCTCGAGTACTGCCTGCCGCTCGTACGCCGGCATCTTGCGGCACGCATCCTGCGCTTTCACCGCTGCGGCGATTCCCGCATCGATCGCTTTCGCATCGGCCAGCGCGACGCGCGTCGCCACTTTGCCGGTGAATTTGTCGGTGACTTCGAGGTCCGCGTTGGGCTGTTGCGGCTCGTTGGCCAGGTAGTAGGGATAGCGGTCTTTCAGCATGACGGTTCCTCAAAGCCGGTCTAGTTTCGATTCTACTCGGTGCCGATGATGTCGTCCGCTTGCGGTCCGCGTGCTGTCCGCGAAAGTCGCGGGCGCCTCGTGCACAGTCGACTCACGTCCTCCACGAAGGCACTCACGATGAATCGCACTCGCACTGCGCTGACGTTGTTTTTCCTACTCCTCGCATTCGCCTCCTCGCATGCGGGCGCCGGCCAGCATTCCGGTATTCGCGCGTTATACGGCGGGCCGTCCGCGCTGGAGACATGCGTGATCATGGCCGATCACCGCCCATATTGCTGGGGTCAGACACCGGCGCCGCTGCCCGCCGTCGGTGGTGACGTCACCGCTTTGGCTCTAGGTCAAAGTTTCCGGTGCGCGCTCACGATGACCGGCAAAGTCCTGTGCTGGGGAAATAACGGATCGGGCCAACTCGGCGACGGAACATTTACGGGACGCGATACACCCCAGCCTGTGCAGTACAGCGGTGCGGACATGACACGCGTCACCGCTGTCAGCGCGGGCACATCCCACGTCTGCGCATTGCGCGACGGTGCCGCCTGGTGCTGGGGCGACAACGCGACGTTTCAGATCGGCAATTACTCGTTGCCGTCCGGAAGCGATGCTGCGTTACCGATGCCGGTTCTCGTCCACGGTTCGACCTCGAGTCCGCCGCTGGCCAATCTTATCTACCTCGGCGCGGGCAGTTTCCATACGTGTGCGCTACTCGCCGACAAGACCGGCGCGTGCTGGGGAAACGGCCACGAAGGCGAACTCGGCAACAATATTTTTTTGGCAAACCAGAACTCGCCGCAGACCGTATGGGTGGATAGCGGCGGTTTGCAGCCGCTCGTGATGGGCGGCGAAAGGATCCAGAGCGGCGGCTATTCGACCTGCGCATTGGTCAGCGACATCAACGTCAACTCCGTCGCGTGCTGGGGACTGAACAACGAGGGACAACTCGGCACAGGAAATACGTTCGATCGCGCCACGGCGGTTCCCGCGCAGGACGAGCGAGGAAAAATCACCGACGCCACGACCGTCGCGGTCGGCAGATTCTTCGCGTGCGCCACGGTGGCCGATTCGACGGTGCGCTGCTGGGGATCGGACGCCTCGTTCCAATTAGGAACCGGTGCAGCAGGTTCGGATCAACTCAAAGGCACGAAAATCCTGATGCCGTCGGGTGCGCCGCTCACTGGCGCGGTACAAGTGGTCGCAGGCGCCCTGCACGTTTGCGCGCTGACGTTCAAGGACGAAGTCTATTGCTGGGGCGACAACACGTACGGCCAGGTCGGCGGCGGTTTCGGACAGAAAGTCGATGTGCCGACCCGAATGGCTATCGATGCGCCGATGTTCACGGAAAATTTCGATGCCAACTGAACATGACCCAGCGAAATCGAAGGCGTCTTTCAACGGCGTAGACCATTTACCGAATGACAAACTTGTGAGACGCAATATGTCTAGCAAAAATGCAAATACCGCAATCGGCTCGAACTTTGATCAGTTCCTAGCCGACCAAGGCCTGTTCGAGAACTCAACGGCCGTGGCGATCGAGCGGGTCACCGCTTGGCGCTCGCAGAAACCGCCCCCGCAAGAAATTAAAGGCGCGAAAGGATGTATTGATTGAGGCTGACGCCTTGTTTTCGTGCGTCCCTTGCCAAGCGGGCATGCATGTCTTTGGGCACGCGGACGATAAATTTTCCGCTGTAGCTTTCGATCGGCAGCGTAGCGGTGGGTGCCGGGATCTTCCGGCGGGCAGCTTTGGCGGCGGCGATCCAGGATTCTATTGCGCTGCGTGCTTCCCGGGCCGCATCTTCTTCCGAGGCGCCCCATGCCGAACAGCCCGGCAGATCGCGTGCCTCGGCGATGAAGCCCTTGTCTTCTTCGCTCCAGAAAATATCCAATGGATAGTGTTTGGTCGTCATTCGTCGGCGAAGTACTTGTCGATCATACCGATCAGCTGACGTGCCTGGTATGGCACAACGAATCCTTTTCGGTTTTGAAAATTCAGAAAGGCCGTTTCACCTGGATACACGAACGTTCGATGGGATCCTGCGCCGCCCTTGAATTCAAACCCAATGAATTGCGCCGCTTTACAAGCGTCTGCGAACCGCACTTGCTTGGGATTGATTCGGATCGCATCGAGCAGCTTACGTTTTGCGTTCACTTCCGTGTGAGATTCTGATGATTCGTGATACTACATCAAGTATCGCCTAGCGAGAAGGATGTCGTGATCAAATCCCTGCGCTCAGCTCTTTGATCTCATGGTTCAAAATCCGATCGTTATCCGAATAATCGATCGGCACGTCGATAAGATGCACACCCGGCGTGTCGAGGCATTTCTTGAGCATCGGCGCGAACTCGGCGGCGGAGGCGGGGCGATGTCCGTGTGCGCCGTAGCTCTGGGCGTAGGCGACGAAATCGGGATTGCCCATATCCATTCCGAAGTTTGCGAAGTGCATGTTCGCCTGTTTCCACTTGATCATGCCGTATGCGTTATCGCGCAATAGCAGAATGACCAAGTCGAGTTTGAGTCGCACGGCGGTTTCGACTTCCTGCGAATTCATCATGAATCCGCCATCGCCTGCCACGGCGATGACTTTACGGTTCGGATAAACGATTTTTGCGGCGATTGCTGAGGGAAGTCCGGCGCCCATCGTCGCCAAGGCGTTGTCCAAGAGCATGGTGTTGGGTTCGCGGCAGCGGTAGTAGCGGGCGAACCAGATCTTGTACATGCCGTTGTCGAGACAGGCGATGGCATCGGAAGGCATCACGGCGCGCACGTCGGCGACCAGCCGCTGCGGATAGATCGGCCAGCGTGCGTCGTCGGCGCCTTCGGCCAGATGTTTGTCCAGATGCGTGCGGACTTTGGAAAAGTAATCGAAATTCCAGTGCGCTTGCGGTTCGATGGATTCTTTCAGGCGCCAGATCGAATTGGCGATGTCGCCGACCAGTTCGACTTGCGGAAAATAAACCGTGTCGACTTCCGCACTCGAAAAATTCACGTGGATGACGGTGCGCAAACCTTTGCGCATGAAGAACGGCGGTTTCTCGATGACGTCGTGACCGACGTTGATGATGCAATCGGCGTTCTCGATCGCGCGATGCACGAAATCGCCATCCGAAAGCGCGGCGTTACCGAGCCACAGCGGATGCGTTTCGTCGACGACGCCTTTGCCCATCTGCGTCGTGAAAAACGGGATGCCGAGTTTGTCGACGAACTCGCGCAACATCTTGCTGCACAGTTTTCGGTTGGCAGCGGCGCCGATCATGAGCAGTGGATGCTTCGCCGACACGATCGCCTCGGCCGCATGCACGAGCGCCTTTTCGTCGGCGACGGGGCGACGGTGATAGCTTTGCTTGATCAGGATCGAGTCGGAATGTTCGTGCGCGATGTCTTCCGGCAGTTCCAGATGTGTCGCGCCCGGGCGTTCTTCTTCGGCGCGGCGGAACGACTCTCGCACGCGTGCGGGGATGTTGTCGGCCGAGACGA
>JBDUEI010000094.1:0-19181 GCA_040002515.1 Rudaea sp.
TTATCGGCGATGGATAACGCGTAGATGAAACCGGAACAGGCGGCATTGACGTCGAACGCGGCGCAACCGTTGGCGCCGAGACGATGTTGCAGCAGACACGCGGTGGACGGAAAGATGATGTCGGGCGTGGTGGTGCCGAGCACGATCAGATCGATCTGGCTCGCCGTTACGCCGGCCGATTCCATCGCCGCGCGCGCCGCGCCTTCGGCGAGGTCGCAGGTGGTCTGACCTTCCGCCGCGATGTGGCGCTGTCGGATACCGGTACGCGACGCGATCCACTCGTCGCTGGTATCGACGAGGTTTTCGAGTTCGGCATTGGTAACGACACGCTCCGGCAAAAAGCTGCCGGTACCGGCGATGCGGGCGTAGATCAGAGCGCTATCCCCCGAAAGAGAATGTCAGGATATCGAACCGCAACGGCGGTCGATCAATCCTCGTCGCGAGCCTTGGCTTTGTCTTCGATCACTTTGCGGCCGCGGTAGTAGCCGTCTTTGGTGATGTGATGACGCAGATGAACTTCACCCGAGGTCGGATCGGTTGCCAACTGCTTGGCGGTCAGTGCATCGTGCGAACGGCGCATGCCGCGACGCGAGGGTGATTTACGGCTCTTGGCAACTGCCATGGCATTTCTCCAATTACTTCTTAGACTTCATTTTCTGCAACACCGAAAATGGATTCGATGCGTCGGGTTCTTCGGCCTCGTCGCCGCGCCACGTGCGCTCCACCGGTTCTACTCCCGGCTTCAGCGGCACCACGGGCAACGCGAGGATCAGTTCGTCTTCAATCACGTCGGCCAGACGCAATTGACCATTCTTTTCGACCAATAGCGGATCATACCCCGGCGGCAGACCGGCTTCTTCGGATTCTTCTTCGATCAGGCCCAGCCGCGTATCGATGCGGACCGGGAAATCGAACGGTTCGAGCGAGCGCTGGCACAGCAGCGACAAATCCGCCTGAGCACGAATCCACAGATTCGCGATGCCCAGTTCGTCCTTGCCGAATTCGATCTCGTAGCTGACCGAGCCGCCCGTTGCCGCCAGGCTGTCGCGCAATCGCGACATCGATGCCAACGCGACACTGCCCTCGAACACGCGCCGCGCGCTGACCATGCGCCACGAATCCACTGTTTCTGGTAAAGCCGCATTCATGGCGCGCGGATGGTAGGTTCCGCGCTGCACAAAGTCAATGAAAACATTGCGGTGTCGCGGGTTTTGCGCGGCCCACGGGTCGGCAGCGGGCGCGCGATTTTACCAAATTGCCGGCATCAGGCAGACTCAATCGATGATTGGGGGACCAGGCACGTGGTTTACATTCTCTTCGTCGCGCTGATCGCGACGTTGTCTTTGGCGGGATTGCTGATCCGCGAGCGGCAGCTGCACCGGCGTCAGTTCGCCATCCGCGCCCTGCTCGACGGCGCAGATGCCTTCGAGGCAAAACTGCAATCCTGCCGCGAGCGCATGCAGCGGCTGCGCGAGATGCTCTCGATCCTTCCGGACGAAATGGTCGCGCCGGTCGACAACGCGCTGAGCGCCGACGCCAACGTCCAGGCTGCGCTGCGCGATCTTCTGGCGCATCGCCTGTGGATTCAACAGCATGCGGAAATCGCGACGATCGCGCAATTCGACGCGGCACGGCTCGCCCTTCAGCAAACCGGCACGACGCTCGATGCGCTGCTGCAACGCCTGGATGCGGCTTCAGTCGATCTCGAGCGCGCGCAGACCACAGCGCGCCAGGCCGGTCGGCGCAGGTCGTGACATCGATCGCCGACATCGACCTCGTCCTGGGTTCATCGTCACGCTATCGACGTGAACTTTTGGCCCGTCTGACCACGACCTTTCGCGTGATGTCGCCCGATGTCGACGAAACGCCGCTGCCGAACGAATTGCCACGCGATCTCGCCATCCGGCTGGCGAACGCGAAAGCGCGCGCCGTGGCCGATCGCTGCGAAGGCGCGATCGTGATCGGTTCCGATCAGGTCGCCGATCTCGATGGCGACGCATTGGGCAAACCGGGCACCATCGACAACGCCATCCGGCAATTGACCGCCTGTTCCGGGCGCATCGTGGTCTTTCACACCGCGATGAGCGTGATCGATCGGCGCACAGCGGTCTGGAAAACCTTCGACGTGATTGATACGACGCGCGTGAAATTTCGAAATCTCGATCGCGACGAAATCGCGCGCTATGTCGAACTCGAAAAACCGATCGATTGCGCGGGCAGTTTCAAATCCGAAGGCATCGGCATTGCGCTGTTCGAAAGCATCGAAACCATCGATCCGACGGGATTGGTCGGGCTGCCGATGATCGCGCTATGCGAATTGTTGCGACACGTCGGCGTGAACGTCTTGTAAAAATCGGCACTCGGCGACTAGAAATGGGACTCGCCAACGTTTCTTTTGATCTGGCCGCACCGATTCTTCTCCCTCACGTCATTCCGGCGAAGGCCGGAATGACGAGCTATGAAGCTTTTCGTCGACGTTGCTAGCGAAATCACTACAAAAGTGAGAATCCAATCCGCATCGATCGAAACGCACCGATCATGGCATCGTAGCCTGACACGCGCTGACCGCAGGTTGCGTCACAGAAATCGTCCCACTAAACCACCGATATTTCTTGCGTCCACCGAACGGATCGAGTGACGCGACCGGTTGCAGATCATCGATCCGCGAACACAGGCTTTGCATCCAATCCGCCCGCTCGCGCTCGCGACGCGCCGTCGGCTCGGCGATCAACAACACGTTTCGTTTGCCGAGTTCGCGCAATCCGGCCTCGTCGCGTTTCCACATTGCGAGTTGCGGGGCGCGGCCGTGTTTGGTGTTGATCGGATGATCGAGCGAATAGACAGTGCGCGTGCCGTCGAACGCAAAATCCAGTTCCGCGGCAAGCATGAAGTTGTCCGCGACGATGACCGTATCCGGCGGCAGGTTTGCGGCAAGTTCGCGCGTTCGGTTCGACGCTTCGTTCCATCCGACGACGTGTTCGGGAAATGCCTTGACGCTCGCGAGCCGCTGCGCGAGCGGCGGCGACGTAGCGGCGCCCAGATAGGCGTAGATGCAAACGAGCCCGATCGCCAGCGATACGAACGAGCATGTCGCGAACCAACGAAACCATCGCCGTTGGATGTGCTCGCGAATCAACATCGGTAATGCGATCAGCAACGGCAAATAACCCGGAATCGGCCAGTGCACGCGAAAGCGCGTGTCGTCCGCAAAAAAACCGAGCACGAAGTACAACACCAGCGGAACCGCGGCGCATATCGCCAACGGACCCCAAGGTGCGCCACGTTTCACGCGCCGCAAACACTGCCACGCCGCCCACATCATCAGTGCGTAGAACACCGGCGTGCAGACGATAGCCTGTTCGATCGGCTGAGCGATGGCATCGCCGTGAAACGTCCACGGATTGCGCTCGACGGTTTGAAAATGCAACGCCACCCAATCGTGTTGCATGTTGAACAGCACCAGCGGAAACAGACCGATGCATGAAATACCGAGCGCGATCCACAGCCCGGGCTTTCGCCATTGCACGCGACCGCGCATGGTCAGAAAAAAACAGAACCCGGCGACGAGAAGCATCGCCGCCCGATAGTGGCTCAACCACGCTCCAGCGAGAGCGATGCCCAATGCGACCCATGCGCTTATCTTGTTCGTTCGCGATGCGCGTTCGAGCTGGTCGAGCGCGATCGCCGTGAAAAAAGTCAGCGGCACATCCGGCAGCGCGAGCACGCCGGCGATGCCGAGCAATGGCAACGCGAGCGCCAATAGCCCGCACATCCAGCCGTTCGTCTCGCCAAACAGTCGTCGCGACATGCGCATCATCACGATCGGAATCAGTGCGCCGAGGACGATAAACAGCGATCGCATGCCGAACACGCCGTGTCCGAACAGTTTCTCGCCGAGGTTGATCAAGAGCGCAGTCGCCGGCGGGATATCGCTGAACGAGATATCCAGCGCGCGGCTTTCCTGCCAATACCACGCTTCGTCGCCGAATGGCGACAGTGTCATTGCAAGTACGACGTGCGCGCCCAATGTAAGCGTCCACGCCGCCCAAAACAGCGTCGCCCACGGATAGCCGTCGCGCGCTGGCGGCGGAACCATTCCCGCGTTTACATTGCCTATACTCGATCCCATGCACTCTTCCGCATCATGACCAGCTCTCGCCTCACGTCCGTGCCGCACACCGCGTCGAATCCTCTGGACGATGCGCTATCGGCCGCGCTGACGCGCGCCGAACAGCAAGTGAACAATGTCGTACTCGGCAAGAGTCCACAAGTCCGACTCTCTTTCGCATGCCTACTCGCCGGCGGCCATCTGCTGATCGAAGATCTGCCGGGTGTCGGCAAGACCACGCTCGCGCATGCACTCGCCGCGACGCTCGATCTGTCGTTCCAGCGCGTGCAGTTCACCAGCGATCTGCTGCCCTCCGACATCATCGGCGTCAGCATTTACGATCGCGACGGTGCGCAATTCCAGTTCCATCCCGGGCCGCTGTTCGCACAGCTCGTGCTCGCCGACGAAATCAATCGCGCTACGCCGAAAACGCAAAGCGCATTGCTCGAAGCGATGGCCGAACAGCAAGTGACCGCCGATGGCGTCACGCACGCGTTGCCCTCGCCATTCTTCGTCGTCGCCACGCAGAATCCGCTCGACCTCGCCGGAACCTATCCGTTGCCGGACTCGCAGCTCGATCGCTTCATGTTGCGCATCGGTCTGGATTATCCGGATCGTGATGCCGAACGCGCACTGCTCGCCTCGACGGATCGGCGCGAAGTGATCGCACACCTGAAACCGTGTCTGACTGGCGAACAAGTCCTGCAATTACGCGCCGCGACAACGGCCGTGATCGCGAGCCCCGCCCTGATCGATTACGTGCAGGCCCTGATGGCGGCCAGCCGCGCGCATTCGGGCATTCGCGTCGGATTGTCGCCACGCGCCGGTCTCGCACTCCTCAACGCGGCACGCGCCTGCGCGCTTTTGCAGGGCCGCGGTTTTTGCGTGCCGGAAGATGTACAGGCGGTGTTCGTCGGCGTCGCCGCGCATCGTTTGATTCCCGCCGGGACGAGCAATCTCAATCGCGATCAGCTGGCGTCGTCGCTGCTCACCAGCGTCGCCGTTCGCTGACGGGCGATGAGTGCGCCGGCCGCCATCGCGACGACGTGGTCGCGAGCGCTCGCGTACGCGGAAAAACGATTGCCGGCGCTGACCCGCCTGAAAAACGCCGAGGCCTTGCCCATCTGCCTCGACCGGCATCGCATCTACGTGTTGCCGACCCGGTTCGGCGCGATGTTTTCGCTCGTACTCACCGTAATGCTACTCGGCGCGCTGAACTACAACAACAATCCCGCGATGCTACTTACGTGTCTGCTCGCGGCGGCCAGCTATCAGAGCGTTTTCCAGGCGTTTCGCGCGCTCAACGGCGTGCAGTTGAAATCGATGCAGACCGAGCCATGCCATGCCGGCGACATGG
Source organism: Rudaea sp. (assembly GCA_040002515.1). Lineage (GTDB taxonomy): Bacteria > Pseudomonadota > Gammaproteobacteria > Xanthomonadales > Rhodanobacteraceae > Rudaea. The sequence continues at coordinate 5,466 of JBDUEI010000094.1, forward strand.
TGCGGCTTTTTCTACATTTCCACATTGATACTCGGATCAGACGCAGCCTGCGCATTCGCCTCGGCGATCTCGAAACCGTTTTCGATCTCCTTCCCGATGCCGACGGCAAAATATTGCTCGAACTGCGCGCCGAGCAACGCGGCTGGCAACGGCCGGGGCGAATAAAAATCTACAGCGAATATCCGTTCGGCCTGTTTCACGTCTGGAGTTGGCTCAATCCCGATTTCGCGATTCTGGTTTATCCGATACTCGAAACGAACCCGCCCTCACTCCCGCGCGACGGCAGCGATGCACAAATGCAACCGTCGCGCGGCGTCGGCGACGAACTGGCCATGTTGCGCGACTATCGGCCGACCGATCCGATGCGCAGCATCGCGTGGAAAGCCAGCGCGCGGCACGACCATCTTCTGGTCAAGGAATTCGAACAACGGCGTGGGCGCGAGATCGTGTTGTCGTTCGCATCGCTCACGGGCATGGATCGCGAAGACCGCATTTCGCGCCTTGCGCGTTGGGTGTGCATGGCAGAAGACGCGCACGTTCGATACGCGCTCGATTTGCCGCAGCGGAGGATCGGTCCCGGCCTCGGCCCCGATCATCGTCACGCCTGCCTGCGCGAACTGGCGCTGATGCCGGGTTCGGCATGAAAACGCCCTCCGTTCTTACCGCGCCGCAATTCGCGCTGACCGCGGCGAGCGTCGCGGCGGCCGTGGCGCCGCATCTGCTGCGATTGCCGCTGATGTTCTCGCTGCCCATCGCGCTCTTGCTGATCGGCCGCTGGATTCAGCGCCAACGCACCGCCGCGCGCATACCGATCTGGATCAAACTGCCGCTGATCATCATTTTTCCCATTTTGATCATTTTCCACTATGGGAATATTTTCGGCCGCGAACCCGGCAGTGCGCTGGCCTGCGCGATGCTCGCGCTCAAACTCGTCGAAACCGAAACCCGGCGCGATGCGCGAGCGGCGATCTGTTTCGCGGGTTTCGTCATGATGAGCGCGCTGCTGTTCGACAGCGGTCTCGTTTTCACGCTGGTTTTGCTCGCGGCATTGAGTCTTCTGCTCGCGTCGTTGCGCGAACTCGAACCTCGCCCGCTCGGCTCGAACGCGCCGACCTTGCGCGCCGCCACGGGAGAAGGCATGCGCACGGCCGCCATCGCGCTTCTGGCGGCCGTGCCTCTCGCGCTGTGCGTTTTCATGTTCTTTCCGCGACTGGGCGCGCCGTTGTGGGGCGCGCCGACCGACACATCCGCGCGCACCGGACTCGGCGACCGCATGGCGCCGGGAACGATCCAGGATCTGCTCGTCGACGACAGCCCCGCGTTTCGCGTGAGCTTTCACGGCGCGCCACCGCCGCGCCAAGATCTGTACTGGCGCGGTCCTGTGTTGTCGTATTTCGATGGGCGCACCTGGTCGCGTCCGGAATTTTTCGGATCGGGCGACAAGTCGACGGATTTGCGCACAAGCGGCGCGACGGTCAGTTACGAGGTCACGCTCGAACCGTCCGACCGGCGCTGGATGCTCGCGCTCGACATGCCGCTCGCCGCGCCGGAAAACGCCGTGCGCGGTTCGGACATGAGCCTGGTTCGAACCGCGCCGATCAGCACGCTGCTGCAATACGAAGTGACGTCGTCGACGCATTATCAACTCGACACCAATCTGAGCGATCGCGCGCGAGCACGCATGCTTGAGCTGCCGCGCGATCTGAATCCGGCATCGCGCGAACTGGCGAAAAAATGGCGCGACCAACGCAAGACCGACGCGGCCGTGATTGGTGCCGCGCTCGAGCTGTTTCACGATAAATTTTTCTACACGCTCAATGCACCGCTGCTCGCGCGGGATTCGGTCGACGATTTTCTTTTCAACACGCAACGTGGATTCTGCGAGCACTTCGCCTCGTCATTCACGTTCCTGATGCGCGCGGCGGGAATTCCGTCGCGCGTCGTCACCGGTTATCAAGGCGGCTACAACCATTCCGTCGGCGGCTATTGGGTGGTGCGTCAATCCGATGCGCATGCATGGTCGGAAGTGTGGCTGGCCGATCGCGGCTGGGTGCGCGTCGATCCGACGGCGGCGGTGAGCCCTCAACGCGTCGAACTCGGCTCGCGTGCGGCGGCCGGCGACAGCGCACGCTGGTATCAGGCGGATTGGATGCAATCGATGCGCAATCAGTTCGATGTCGTCAATCGATTCTGGAACGAAGCGATCGTGCAATTCAGCGCGTTGCGTCAGCAGAGCATGCTTACTCCATTCGGCGTCGACAAAGCCGACTACGGCGCGTTGATGGCGGTTTTGATCGGACTGAGCAGTGCGCTGCTGATCGGCTTTGCGTGGTGGGTGTTGCGTGCGCCGCGCGTACGCGAAGATTCGCTCGATGCCGCATACGGAAAGTTGCGCGGCAAGCTTGCAAAAGCCGGCGCCGCGTCGACACCTGTCGAAGGACCGCTGACGATCGCCGATCGCGCGCATGCGCTGTGGCCGACGCATACGGATCTGCGCGAACTGTTCGCGAAATACGTAAGCTTGCGCTACGCCAATCCGTTGCCGGACGCGGCAGCTATCCGTACGTTCGCGCGCGGCGTATCGTCGTTACGCTTGATGTCGCGTTCAAGCGCAAAATAACCTTGATCGACGCGACGGAAAATGCCTTCGCCACGTCGAATGTAGAACTGGAGACCGACATGCGCTACCTCGTTTCGATCATCTCGCTATCCGCGCTGCTGCTCGGCGGCTGCGCCACCGTTCCGACACCGATCGCCGGCAAGGATTTCGCGGCGATAACGCCGAAACAAGTCACGACGCAGGACGCGCACGGCACGCGCGTACGCTGGGGCGGCGAGATCATCAAGGTGGAACCGAAGGCCGAACAGACATGTTTCGAAGTGCTGTCGCGCGCGCTGTATCCGGACGCGCGCCCAAACCGCCGCGACGACAGCGACGGACGCTTCATCGCGTGCGGACACGGTTTTTACGACCCCGAGGTTTACAAGAAAGGCCGCGACCTCACGGTGACGGGCCAGATCGCGGGCACCGAACAACATCTCGTCGGTGAACACGAATACACCTACGCGCGCGTCGACGCCGATGGCGTTTATCTATGGCCGAAGCGCGAAGCGCAGCCTTTGTACGATCCGTGGGGCTCGTATTTTTACGATCCGTTCTGGGGTCCGTTCGGCGGCCCGTATTGGTTCACGCCGCCCGTCGTTATCATTCGCGGGCCGCCGCCACATTCCTGATCGATCGGTTCAACCCGGCGGCCAATGCATCTGCCGGCCGGCGAGCAAATGAAGATGGATGTGAAAAACGGTTTGACCGCCATGCGTATTGCAGTTCATGACGAGCCGATAACCATCGTCGGCGAAGCCTTGGTTTTTTGCCCACGATGTGGCGGCTAACACGAGTCGGCCGATCAGTTCCGCGTCGCTTGCGCGCACGTCGTTCAACGTTGCGATGGCGCGCTTCGGTATGAACAACACATGCACCGGCGCTTGCGGATTGATGTCGCGGAACGCGAGCACGTCATCGTCTTCGTAAACGATATCGGCCGGAATTTCGCGGCGAATGATTTTTCCGAACAACGTATCGCTCATGTCGTCTCCTATTCGCCGAGATCTTGCCGGCCGCCGAACGCGTGCGCGAGCGTACCGCGATCGATGAATTCGAGTTCGCCGCCGAGCGGTACGCCGTGCGCAAGCCGTGTCGCACGCACACCGGCTTGGCGCGCGATCTGGCTCAGCAGATGCGCGGTCGCTTCGCCTTCGACGGTGGGATTGGTCGCGACGATCAATTCGCGCACTTCGCCTTCGGCCAAACGTTGCGCGAGAAAATCGAGTCCGATTTCTTTCGGGCCGAGACCGTCCAACGGCGACAGACGTCCGAGCAAAACGAAATAAAGACCGCGAAATCCGGTCGCCTGCTCGATCGCCATCTGATCGGCCGGCGTTTCGACCACGCACAGCAAGTGCGGATCGCGCTGCGGATGCGAACACAACACGCACACGGATTCTTCGCTGAAGGTTCGGCAGCGCGTGCAATTGCCGATGCGCTCGGCCGCCGCTTCGAGCTTCTCCGCTAGACGACGTGCGCCGATGCGATCGCGTTCGAGAATATGGAAGGCCATGCGCTGCGCGGTTTTCGCGCCGACGCCGGGCAGGCAACGCAACGCTTCGATGAGTTCATTGAGCAGCGGCGACATCAGAACGGCAACTTGAGTCCCGGCGGCAGGTTCATGCCGCCCGCGACCTGGCTCATCTGTTCCTGACTCGCCGATGCGATCTTGTTCACGGCATCATTGATCGCAGCGGCGACGAGATCTTCAGCCATTTCCGGATCGTCGGCGAACAGCTTGCGATCGATACTCACGCGGCGCACTTCATGCCGGCCGTTCATTGTCACGCTCACGACACCACCGCCGGCCTGACCGGTCACTTCGATCTTCGCGATTTCTTCCTGCGCGCGCTTCAGGTTTTCCTGCATGCGCTGCGCTTGCTGCATCAATTCGCCGATTCCACCGCGCATCTTATTTCTCCGCTGATTTCGTGGGTGCCGCAGGCTTGATCGATTCCGGAATCACGCGCGCATCGAAATCGCGGATCAACGCCTGCACGAACATATCCGAACCCATCGCCTGCTCGGCTGCGCGCTGGCGTGCCGCGCTTTCACGCACGCTAACTTCGGCCGGCGTATCGACAACGATTGCTGATTTTTCGAACTTCACTTTCACTGAATAGCCGAGCGCCGCGCCTAATTTGTCCTGCATCGCGCCGATGAGCGACGGCGTAATCAGATCGTGGTGTCCATCCTTCAACGACAATTGCACGACGCCGTTATCGATACCGATCAGCGCTGAATTGCGCGCCACTTCACCCGTCGGTCCGCCGATACCAGCGCGCTTGATGAGATCGGCCCAATCACCGTTAAACGGTTGCGGCGCGACCGCTTCGGTTTTCGTTTCGACGACTTTCTCGACGACTGGCGGCGCCGTCGGCTTCGCTGCAGGCACCGGTTTCGTTTCGGCAAAGCGCGGCGCTTGCGGTGCCACCGGTGCGGGTGCGGGTCGCGATGAAGGGTTCGCAGATTTCGCCGAACCATCCGCAGGACGAAACGCGAGCATGCGCAACATCGTCATGTCGAAACCGGCGCGCGGGTTCGGCGCGAGCGAAATATCGCGGCGTCCGTTGACGGCGATTTGATAGAGCAATTGGATTTCTTCGGGTGGGATGGCCGTGGCCAGTTCAGCGACGGCGGATTCGTCGCTGCGATCGTCGAGCACGTGCGTCGCGACGAGCTGCTTAAGTTGGATGCGATGCAACGCGCCGGCGACATCGTCGAGCACGCCGGCGAAATCGGGAGAGAATTCCGCGAGCCGATCGATCTCGTCCATCAGCTTCGCGCCGTCATTCGCACGCACGGCATCGAGCAACGCAAACACGCGTCCGCGCTCGATGGTTCCGAGCATCGCGCGCACTTCGCTGGCGCGCACTGCACCCGCACCGTACGCGATGGCCTGATCGAGCAGCGACAATCCGTCGCGCAAGGAACCATCCGCACCGCGCGACAACTCCTGAAGCGCATCGATTTCGTAAACGATCGTCTCGGCATCGAGAATGCGCTGCATCTGTCCGGAAATCTGATCGGGCAGCAGACGCTTGAGATTGAATTTCAGGCAGCGCGACAAAACTGTCACCGGCAATTTTTGCGGATCGGTCGTCGCCAGCAGAAATTTCACGTGCTCAGGCGGCTCTTCGAGCGTTTTCAGCAACGCGTTGAACGCGGACTTGCTGAGCATGTGCACTTCGTCGATCAGGTAGACCTTGAAGCGACCTCGCGACGGCGTGTATTGCGCGTTTTCGATAACTTCGCGCACATCATCGACGCCGGTATTGCTCGCCGCATCGATCTCGATCATATCCATGAAGCGGCCGGCATCGATGTCCTTGCACGACGAGCATTCGCCGCATGGATTCGACGATTGTCCGCGCTCGCAATTCAGCGATTTCGCAAAGATCCGCGCGATCGTCGTTTTGCCCACACCACGCGTACCGGTGAACAGGAAGGCGTGATGCATCCGATCCGAATCCAGCGCGTTGGAAAGCGCCCGAACGACGTGTTCCTGGCCGACCAATTCGGAGAATCGGCGGGGACGCCATTTGCGGGCTAGCACTTGATACGACATGGCAGTGATTTTAGCAGAGGCGCCAATAGACGATGTGATGTGGCTGTGTTGCTCACTTAGCTGCGAATCACGTCCCTTATTATCGAAAACAGCCCCCGACTGAAGCTCCAAACAAGCTGCGACAACAATTACCCGCTGGCAGGATGCCAGCGGTTCGCGTCCAGCACACGGACGTGCTGTACGCGAACAAAACTCTTCGCGAAGAGCAAAGCGCTTTCATTGGTGACTTTCTTTGACGCTCATCAAAGAAAGTTACCCGCTCGCGCAGCGAGTGGAAGCTTTTGATCATCGAGCGAACAGAGCAAAGAGCAAAGTCACTGGATTCCGGCCTTCGCCGGAATGACGAGCAAAGACGGAGCCAGTACTTTCACTCGCTGCGCGAGCGAGCAACTTTTTGTTGAGCGACAAAAGGTCACCAAAAAAACGTTGTTCCTCGCGAAGGCCGTCGTTCGCGAACAGCACATCCATGTTCTGGCCGCGAACCGCGCGCTTCCTGCTCGCGGGTCAGCGTCGTCGCAATTTGCTCAAAAGCTGGATTCCCCCTACTAGGAAGACGAGCACCGCTCACGGGTATAATCAAAGCCTTGCCCCGCGGACTTCCGCCGCCAACTCCGAATGAACCCGAATTTCCTTGATTTTGAACAACCTATCGCAGAACTGGACGGCAAGATCCAGGAGCTGCGTCACGCCAGTCACGGCCAGGCGTTCAATATTGACGACGAAGTCACGCGTCTGCGCGACAAGCTCAAGCACAAGACCGCGGAGATTTTTCGAAACCTCACGCCGTGGCAAATCGCGCAGGTCGCGAGGCATCCGGCGCGTCCGTATACGCTGGACTATCTGCAGGCGATCTGCGAAGAATTTCACGAGTTGGCGGGCGATCGGTTTTATGCCGACGATCCGGCGATCGTCGGTGGTCTGGCGCGAATCGACGGGCGTTCGATCGTCGTCATCGGGCATCAGAAAGGCCGCGATACGAAGACCAAGATCAAACGCAATTTCGGCATGCCGCGCCCGGAAGGGTATCGCAAAGCGCTGCGACTGATGGAAATGGCGCAACGTTTCAAGCTGCCGATTTTCACGTTCATCGATACGCCCGGCGCGTATCCGGGTGTGGGCGCGGAAGAACGGGGGCAAAGCGAAGCGATCGCGCGCAATCTGCGCGAGATGTCGCAACTCAAGGTTCCGATCATTTGCGCAGTGATTGGCGAAGGCGGTTCGGGCGGCGCGCTGGCCATCGGTGTCGGCGATCGCACGATCATGTTGCAGTACTCGACCTACTCCGTGATCACACCGGAAGGCTGCGCCTCGATTTTGTGGAAAAGTACAGAAAAAGCGCGCGACGCGGCCGATGCGCTCGGCATCACAGCCCCGCGCCTGCTCGAACTGGGATTGATCGATAAAGTCGTACGCGAACCGCTCGGCGGCGCGCATCGCGATCCGCACGCGATGGCGGTGCGGCTCAAAGCGGTGATGCTCAATCAGCTCGACGAGCTTATGTCGCTCGATCCGAACACGCTCGTGGATGCACGCTATCGACGGCTTCGACAGTACGGAACCGTCAAAGCCGCCTGAACGTCATTCCACGTCGATTTCGATTCCGCCAACGACGCTGGCTACCAGATTGTATAACGCCGCGCCGATCGCGCCGGCGATGAATCCGATGACGCCGTACATGATCGGAAACAATATCAATCCGACCAGGCCGCTACCGAACGCGAGGCCGCCATGGCCGCTCATGCTGGCGAACATGCTGCCGAATGCCATGAAGATCAGTGCGGCCAAAATCCCGAATGCCGCCATCATCGCGCCCTGAAAAATAGCGAGCTTGAGCACGCCGATACGTTTGATGACCATCGTTACCCTCCCCGGAAACGTCAGTGCCCGCCGGGCGGCGGGCGCGACCAAATTAATCCATTCCGCACATCAATGCAAAACCGCCGTATCTGGCACCATTCGGTTATGACCGTTCGCGTTGTCGTCCACATCGAAGCAAAAATGCGCAGCCTGCCGCCCGGGCCGCTGTGCGTGGCGTTCAGCGGCGGAATGGATTCGACGGTTCTGCTGCACGCGCTCTCGCAAATTCCTGCCGCGCGCGAACGCGGCTTGCGCGCCGTTCACGTCGATCATCGATTGCATGCCGAGAGCGGACGCTGGAGCGATCACTGCGCGTCGATCGCCGCGTCGCTCGAGATTCCGCTCGTGATCGAACGCGCGGAGGTCGCGCGACAAGGCGCAGGTCTCGAAGCCGCCGCGCGCGATGCGCGCTATGAACGATTCCGTCACATCATGCGCGCAGGCGAAATAGTTTCGCTCGCGCATCACGCCGACGATCAGGCCGAAACGATTCTTCTCAAGCTGCTGCGCGGCGCCGGACCGGAAGGTTTGGGCGGCATGCGCACGCTGCGAACTTTCGCGCCGGGATTCATCTGGCGTCCGCTGCTGGATTTGCCGCGCACCGCGCTGGCCGACTATGCGAAGGATGAAAATCTGAAATGGATCGACGATCCGAGCAACGCCGATTCGAATCTGCGCCGGAATTTCCTGCGACACGACATCATGCCGCGACTTGTCGAACGCTGGCCGGATGCGTCGATCGCGATCGCGCACAGTGCGGCCTGGTCGCGCACGGCGGCCGATCACATCGACCGTCAAGCGCACGCTGCCATCGACACGCTGCGGGACAAGCATGTCAACTCATTGCGCTGGCGCGACTGGCTCGATCTATCGGACGCATTGCGAGACGCGACGCTGCGCCTCTGGCTGCGCGAATTGAAGTTGCCGCCGCCGGCTTTTTTTCATGTCGCCGAAATCGAGCGGCAGATGCGCGAAGCCGCACCGGATAAGTCGCCCTGCGTGCGTTGGGCGGGCTGCGAAATCCGCCGTTATCGCGAAGAGATGTTTGCGATGACGCCGCTTCCGCCCCACCGCGAGTGGGCACTTGTATGGGACGGCAGCGCCACCGAACTTCCCGATGGTTCGTGCATCGCGCTTCGCAACGGCGAGGCGGTCGTGCGCCTGCCGTCTCCGCTCACCGTTCGCAATCGTCGCGGCGGCGAACGGATCAAACCGTCCGGCGCCACCCATCATCGCGATGTGCGATTGTTGTTGCAGGAAGCGAACATTCCGCCGTGGGCGCGTGTCGACCTACCGCTAATCTTCGACGGCGGCGATCTCGTCGGAGTCGCAGACATCGCTGTTTCGGACACGCTGGCCAGCACATTGACCGTGCTCAATGCACGCATCGTTTGGACGTCCAGACTGCCGACCTGACGCTCGCGCCATTGATTACTTCGCCTCGCTCAGGTAGTTTTCGCGCCATGGCGCAACCCGACACCAAACCGGCACAGCCCGGTCAAATAGCCGAGTTCGAAAATTCGCTGGACGAACTCGAACAGCTCGTCGCGCGCATGGAACAGGGCGATCAGAGCCTGGACGATTCGCTCAAATCCTTCGAGCGCGGCATCGCGTTGTTTCGCAATTGCCAGAGCGCGCTCGAGCAAGCCGAACTGCGCGTGAAACTGCTGTCCGATCCGCACGCGCCGGACGATGCCGAAGACTTCAAACCCGAAACGCCTTGACTCCGAAACGCATTGAAACACCAACCGCGCTGATCGATTTCAGCGCGAGGACCGATAGCGTTCTGTCGAGCGTGCTGCCACCCGACGATCAAGCTCCGACGGAACTGCATCGCGCCATGCGCTACGCCGTGCTCGGCGGCGGCAAGCGTTTACGACCGGTGCTCGTTTACGCGACCGGAACCGCACTCGGCGCGCCGCTCGAATCGCTCGATGCGGCAGCCGCGGCAGTCGAGATCATCCACGCCTACTCGCTCGTGCACGATGATCTGCCGGCGATGGACGATGATTCGATCCGGCGCGGACGCCCGACCTGTCACGTCGCGTTCGGCGAAGCGATGGCGACGCTGGCCGGCGACGCACTGCAAGCGCTCGCGTTCGAAGTTCTTGCACGGGATACAACGCAACAACGCGAGCCGAGTATACATGTGGAAATGTTGGCGACCCTGGCCGGCGCATGCGGATCGCACGGCATGGCCGGCGGCCAGGCACTCGATCTGGCCGCCGTCGGTCAACGGCTAACGCCGCAGCAGCTCGAACAGATGCACGTGCACAAAACCGGCGCGCTGATCCGCGCCTCGGTCAGGCTCGGCGCGCTCGCCTCGCATCGCGTCGACAGCCAGTTGCTCAAAGGTCTGGAAGAATACGGCCACTGCATCGGTCTGGCTTTCCAGATTCGCGACGACATCCTCGATGTCGAAGGCGACAGCGCCGTCATCGGCAAAACCGCCGGCAAGGATGCCGTGAATTCGAAGCCGACCTACCCCGGTATTCTCGGCATGTCGGAAGCAAGGTCTCAGCTAAAAAGCTTCACCGAGGTCGCAATCCGCGCGCTGCATCCGCTCGGCGCGAGCGCTGACGGATTGATCGATATTGCAAGATACGTCGCCGAACGAGAAAGCTGATCGCGCTGATCGATGGCACCACCCGGGCACATTAATTCCCGCTCTAAACATTTGCGATGGCAACAATTTGCTTTAGAGCGAAAGACAACGCTACTTCACCAAATGCAAACTGATCGGATATCGATACGCCACACCTTCACTCGCCTTGATCGCCGCCAGAATCGTGAAGATCAGCCAGCCGATCGAGACGACCACGGCGACGGGTATGGCCAAAATCAGACCGATCCCGAACGTCATCACGATGAGCAACAACAGCCCTGCACCGACGATCGCGAGTGAGATATTGAAATTCAGCGCCTGCTTACCCTGATCTGCGACGAACGGCATCGTGTCGCGTTTCATCAGCCAGATGACGAGCGGGCCGAGGAAGCAGCCGATACCGAAAAGGTGCCCAGTGAGGATGGCGCCTAGAATCGCGGAAAGGTGTGCGAACATCGCCCATTGTTTTTCCTCCGCGGTCGGCGCGCCGGCCATGATTGGCGGCGGCGTTCCGATGTCGTTCGGTGCGGTGTCATTCGGCGGAACACTCATGGCGCTCTCCCGTGGAATCCCTTACTACATCGGGGCGCGCCGCGACGACGTCAACCATGACTGAAGATCTATTCGCCGGCGACCGTCATGTTGTCGATCAGGATCGAGCCGGTGAGGATGTGCGATCTGAGATCGACATCCCCGCCGATCGCGACGATTCCGGAAAACATATCGCGCAGGTTCGCCGCGATCGTGATCTCTTCGACCGGATGCACGATCACGCCGTTCTCGACCCAGAACCCGGATGCGCCGCGCGAGTAGTCGCCGGTGATGATCGATACGCCTTGACCCATCACGTCCGTTACGACCAGGCCGGTGCCGAGTTTTTTGAGCATCGCCGCGAAATCATCGCTGCCCGTTTTGACGACAAGGTTGTGGATGCCGCCCGCGTTGCCGGTACTTTGCAGGCCGAGTTTGCGCGCCGAATAGCTGCCGAGCACATAACGTTGCAGGATGCCTTCGCGAATCAGATCGCGATCTTTGGTCGCGACACCTTCGGCATCGAACACGGCAGAACCGTGGCCGCGCGGTAAACGCGGGCGCTCGACGATCTCGACGAAATCCGGAAATATTTTTTTGCCGACATGATCCAGCAGGAAACTGGCTTTGCGATACAGCGAGCCGCCGCTGACAGCCGACACGAGATGACCGATCAGCCCGCGCGCGACTTCCGGCGCAAACAAAACCGGCGCGCTACGTGTACCCACTTTTTGTGCACCGAGTCGCGCCAGCGTGCGCTCGGCGGCTTTGCGGCCGATCGATTCGGCACTCGGGAAATCCTGCGCGGAGCGCTCCGACTCGTACCAATAATCGCGCTGCATGCCGTTGTCGTCTTCCGCGATCAACGCGCACGACACCATGTGGCGCGTCGCGCGTTCCTTGCCGACGAAATCCTGAGACGTCGCGTACACCGACAACGATTCGCCCATCTGCACACTGGCACCTTCGGAATTCGTGATGCCCGCGACGAAACGCCCGCCGTTCTCGATCGCGATGCCGAGTTCGATCGCTTCCTGCGCGCTGATTTTCCACGGATGCCATAAGTCCAGATCCGGAAATTCGCGCGCGAGCAAAGCCGGATCGGCCAGACCCGTTGCCGGATCTTCTTCGGTAAAGCGCGCGATGGCGCAGGCTTGCTCGATCGTTTTGACGATCGAATCGGGCTGCAAATCGGCGGTGCTCGCCGAGCCTTTGCGTTTGCCGAAATACACGGTGATGCCGACCGATCGGTCGCGCGTGTGCTCGACGGTTTCGACTTCGCCGAGCCGCGCGTTGACGCTCAGTCCGACATCGACGCTCGCGCCGACTTCCGCCTCGCTCGCGCCGGCGGCGCGGCAGCGACGGATCACGTCTTGCGCGATATCGGCGAGACGATCGAGTTGCGCCTGACTGTCGTCGGCGCCGCTCTGCGATTTTGCGATTGCTTGTTGCACTGCGTATGCTTCCACTTTATCGATCGATGATTCGAATATGAGCGCCGACAACGACGACGACAGCGCCAATGAATGGGCCGGCCCGAGCCGCAGTCAGCTTCGCCGCGAGGCGCTGGATGTTCTCAAACTCGCGCAAAGCCTGGTTGCTTTGTCCGATGCGCAATTATCGCACGTGCCGCTCGACGAAGACCTGCTCGACGAAGTGCGCACAGCGCGCGGCGTGAAACAGCAGATCGCGCACAAACGGCAGGTTCAGTTCCTAGCCAAACAGTTGCGCAAACTCGACGACGAAGAACTCGAACCGATTCGCGCCAAACTCGACAACGATCGCCAAACGTCGCGCAACGCCGCGACGGCGTTGCATCACGCTGAAAAATGGCGCGATCGACTGATCGCCGAAGGCGACGACGCGTTGACCGAATTGTTGAACGAACATCAGACCGCGGATCGACAGCAACTGCGCCAACTCGCCAGACAGGCGAAAATCGAACGCGATCAGAATCGTCCGCCGCACGCGCAGCGGGAGATTTTTCGTTTGCTGCGCGATCTTCTGGCCGAGAGCTGACCAATAACCGCGAGCGCTACGAACGCGCGCGCCGATGCGATCACGCCGCCGTGCCGCCAACCGTCATCGCATCGATCTTCAAGGTCGGCTGTCCGACGCCGACGGGCACGCTCTGCCCTTCCTTGCCGCAGGTGCCGACGCCTTCGTCGAGCTTGAGATCGTTACCGACCATCGAGACGCGCATCAGGACTTCCGGTCCCGATCCAATCAGCGTTGCGCCTTTCACCGGGCGCGTCACTTTTCCGTTTTCGATCAGGTACGCCTCGCTCGCGGAGAACACGAACTTGCCGTTGGTGATGTCGACTTGTCCGCCGCCGAAATTCACGGCGTAGATGCCTTTTTGCACGGACGCGATGATTTCCTGCGGATCGCTTTGGCCGGGCAACATGTAGGTGTTGGTCATGCGCGGCATCGGCAGATGCGCGAAGGATTCGCGGCGACCGTTGCCGGTCGGTGTCACGCCCATCAGACGGGCATTCATCTTGTCTTGCATATAGCCGCTTAGACGTCCATTTTCGACGAGCGTCGTGC
>JBDUEI010000095.1:0-11061 GCA_040002515.1 Rudaea sp.
CACCACAGGACGTGAAGGAGAAAACGAATGGTTAAGAAACTGATACTGGCCGCGGCCATCGCGGGTGTCGCGGGTTGTTCCCACGACGGCAAATCGAGCGATAGCGTGATCAACATGACGACATCGGGACCGATCGCCGTCACCGTGAACGGCATCGCCGTTCCGCAATCGCTGCTCGAAGGCATCGCGCATCAGCACAACCTGCACCTCGATAAACCGCCGCAACGCGAGCAGGCCATGAATCTGACGACCGACATGGTGCTGATCGTGCAGAAATCGCAGCACGAGTCGTTCGCATCGACCGAACAGTTTCAGGCCGATGTCGAAGCGTCACGCCTTCGCGGAATCGCCGACGCGAGCTTTGCCGAATATCAGAAAATGACTCCGATCACCGACGACATGCTGAAAGCCGAATACGACGCGCAATCCGCCAAAACCGGATCGCAGGTTTACGATTTCGGACAACTCCTGTTCAACGACGAGGGCGAAGCGCTGAAAGCCGAAGGCGACATCCTTGCCGGCAAAGCATTCTCGGTCGTGTTCGACAAATACCGCGCTCAGGCCAAGCAGGCGAAAGTGTTCACGCGCGTGCGCCCCGATCAACTTCCAGAACCGATGGCCAAAGCGATAGCCGATTTGAAGAACGGCGAAACGACCAAGGTCCCGGTCAAAACGGAATACGGCTGGCACGTCGTGCATCTGGACATCGTCAATTCCTACACGCCGCCGCCGTTCGATCAGGTGAAAGAGGGCATTCGCCGCACACTGCAGGCGAAGATCGGCCAGGAACGCATCAAGAAAATGCGCGATGAGGCGAAGATCGAATATCCCGCCGGAACCGCGCCAAGTGCTCCGACGGTCCCCGCCGTGACGACGCCTGCCGCCGCGCCGACGATTCAGTCACCGCCGCCCACCACGCCATCGACTTCACCGGCAGGCGAAGAAAAACCCGCGACCCCGAAATCCGGTTGATTGAGGCCGCATCTCACGCTCGCCGGGATGACAACGACGGACTAAGGCAGCACAACAGCCGGCGCAGGTTTCCAATCCGCCGCGCGATGCTCCGCCACGATCGTCGTATAAATCCCGCCCCGCACCAGAAACTCCGCCGTCAACCGCATGAATCTCGGTTCAGTCGCCTTCACCAGATCATCCAGAATCCGGTTCGTAACCGCCTCATGAAACGCACCTTCATTCCGGAAACTCCAGACATAAAGTTTCAACGATTTCAATTCGACACAGGTTTTTGCTGGCACGTAGTCGAGGTTGAGAATCGCGAAATCCGGCTGGCCGGTTTTCGGGCATAAACACGTAAATTCGGGAATGCGCATGCGGATGGTATAATCGCGGTCCGGCTGCGGATTCGGGAATGTCTCGAGATTTTTACTGGCAACGGTAGTCATTGAGATCCTGTACTGCAGCTTCCTGCGAACGGCCGCCACGGTAGCGAAAGCCTCCGCTGCCGACAACTCCGAAATTATTGCACAGCGGCTCATTTGAGCTGCGCGAGATGCGTTGAACGATGCGACTGACTACGATAAAGCTGTCCGGTTTCAAATCCTTCGTCGATCCGACTGTCCTGCACTTGCCGACCAACATGACCGGCATCGTCGGTCCGAACGGGTGCGGCAAGTCGAACATCATCGACGCCATCCGCTGGGTGATGGGCGAGAGCGCGGCGAGCCGATTGCGCGGCGACGCGCTGAGCGACGTCATCTTCTCCGGCTCGACCGGGCGCAAACCCGTCGGCAGTGCGACCGTCGAACTGGTGTTCGACAACTCCGACGGCACCGTCATCGGCGAGTACGCCAACTACAACGAGATTTCCGTCAAACGGTCGGCCAGCCGCGACGGGCAATCGCAATATTTCCTGAACGGCGCGCGTTGCCGCCGTCGCGACATCACCGATTTGTTCCTTGGCACGGGCTTAGGCGCGCGCAGTTATTCCATCATCGAACAGGGCATGATTTCTGAAATCATTTCCGCGCATCCCGATGAACTGCGCGGCTATCTCGAAGAAGCCGCCGGCATTTCGAAATACAAGGAACGCCGAAAGGAAACCGAAAGCCGCATCAAGGCGACGCGCGAAAATCTCGATCGTCTCAACGATGTGCGCGAGGAAGTCGAAAAGCAGCTCGAACATTTGAACCGTCAGGCCAAGGCGGCCGCGCGTTGGCAGGATCTCAAAACCGAACACGGTCGACGTGAATCCGAATTGCGCGCGCTTCACTATCGCGGCATCGCGACGGAACTCGACGAGCACACGTCCGCATTGCGTCAGGGCGAAATCGGTATCGAAGGTTTGGTCGCCGAACAGCGACAAGTCGAAGCGCAGATCGAAGGCCATCGCGAGAAACATCAACTCGCTGGCGAAAACCTCAACAAAGTGCAGGGCGAGGTCTATCGCATCGGCGGCGAAATCGCGCGCGTCGAACAACAGATTCAGCACAACCGCGAACTGCGCGAACGTCTCGAACGCAATCGCGGCGAAACCGATAAAGCATTGTCGGAACTCGACGAACACATCCGCGCCGATCATTCGCAGATCGAAACGCTGCGCACCGCGCTGAGCGAAGGCGAACCGAAGCTGGCATCGCTGCAACAAAATGCGACGACCACCGCCGATTCGCTGCGCGATGCCGAAGCCAAACTCGTCGACTGGCAAACGCAATGGGATGCGTACGGCAAATCATCGGCCGAAGCCGCGCAGGCTGCGGAAGTCGAACGCACGCGACTGGATTATCTCGACAAGCAGGCGCTGGAAAATTCGCGCCGTCTTGAATTGCTGCGCGAAGAAAAACGCGCGGCGAATGTGCAGAACCTGAGCGATCAGGCCGCGCAACTCGCGACCGAACACGATACGCACAAAGAAAAAGTCGAGACGTTCACGAAGCAATTCGACGAACGCCGTGCGGCGCTCGAACAGGCGCTCGAAAGCGAGCGCGCGAACGCCACCGCGCTTAACGAAGCGCGCACGGAATTGCAGCGTTTGCGCGGAAGGCTGGCTTCGCTCGAAGCGTTGCAGCACGCGGCGTTGGGACAAGAAAAATCGGCGGCGGCGGAATGGCTGGCCAAACTCGGTCTCGATAAATCGCGTCGTCTCGGCGAAGTACTCGACGTCGGCGCCGGTTGGGAAACAGCCGTCGAAACCGTGTTGTCCGGATTGCTCGAAGGCGTGCTGTCGGACGATCCGCACGCGCATCTCGCCGAGCTGGCGGACGTGCGCGACGTCGATGTCGCGCTGATCGCCTCCGACCAAAGCGATACGGGTCGCGCAGGAACGTTGGCGGCGCATGTCAAAGGTCCGGCTGCGATCTTCGGCATCCTGTCGCAAGTCCATACCGCCGATTCGCTCGACGACGCGCGCCGCATCGCCGCTGCGCTGCCGGCGAACGAATCGGTGATCACGTCGACCGGTGAATGGCTCGGCGCGGGTTATGCGCGCGTGTTGCGCCGCGGTGGCGCGCAAGCCGGCGTGCTCGCGCGCGAGAAAGAAATCCAGGCGTTGCGCGAACAGATCGACGCGGCGCAAACACGTGCGGAAACGCTCGGCAAAGACATCGAAGAACTCAAGTCACGCAAGGCCGAAGCCGAGCGCGTGCGTGACGAAGCGCAGCGCGATCTGTATGCCGCGCATCGGCGCACGGCGGAACTGGCCGGGCAGTTGCAGAGTCATCGCGGCAAGATCGAAACCTCGCAGGCGCGCATCGCGAAAGTCGATGCGGAAGTCACCGAACTCGAAACACGCATCGGCAGCGATCACGAACAATCGCGCGCCGCGCGCGTGCGGCAAGAACAAGCCGTCACCGCGATGGGCGATCTCGAACAGCAACGTCAGCAATTGGATGCCGAACGTCGGCGTCTGCTCGAAGCGCGCGAAGAAGCGCGCATGAACGCGCGCGAAGCCGCCGACCAAGCGCATCAGCTCGCACTCGGTCTCGAATCGCGCCGCTCAGCGCTCGCATCGCTCGATCAAGCGCTAGGTCGCATGAACAGCCAGCTCGCGCAGTTGCAGACGCGTAAGGCTGAAATCGCCGAACAACTCGAATCCGGCGGCGATCCGCTCACGCATCTGGAAGCCGAACGCCAGACCTATCTCAATCAGCGCCTTCTCATCGACAAGCAGCTCGTCGAAGCGCGCAAAGCGCTCGAAGAACGCGATACCGAATTTCGCGGCTACGAACAGGAACGTCATCGCGTTGAACATGAACTCGGACAGCAACGCGAAGCGCATAGTGAACGTCGTCTCGCGCATCAGGGCCATCAATTGCGCGCGCAACAGCTCGAACAGGCGGTCGTAGCGGCGGGTCACGATTTGGCCGCGTTGCTCGAAGGACTTTCAACGGGCGCCGATCCCGTCGAATGGCAGCAACAGCTCGAAACGCTCGACGCGAAGATCAAACGTCTGGAGCCGGTCAACCTCGCCGCGATTCAGGAACACGACGAACAATCCCAGCGCAAAACGTATCTCGATGCGCAACTGACCGATCTGAACACCGCACTGGAAACGCTCGAAGGCGCGATCAAGAAAATCGATCGCGAAACGCGTCAGCGCTTCAAGGATACGTTCGAGCGCGTCAACACCGGGCTGCAGGAACTCTTTCCGCGCCTGTTCGGCGGCGGGCATGCCTATCTCGAACTCACCGGCGAAGACGTGCTCGATGCCGGCGTTTCGATCATGGCGCGTCCGCCTGGCAAACGCGTGTCGAATATTTCGTTGCTTTCCGGCGGCGAGAAAGCATTGAGCGCTGTCGCGCTCGTGTTCTCGATTTTCCGGCTCAATCCGGCGCCGTTCTGCCTGCTCGACGAAGTCGATGCACCGCTCGACGAGGCCAACGTCGGCCGCTTCTCGCAGCTGGTCAGCGAGATGAGCGAACGCGTGCAATTCCTGTTCGTGACGCATAACAAGGCTACGATGGAAGCCGCGCATCAACTGTGCGGCGTGACCATGCGCGAGGCCGGCGTATCGCGGCTCGTGCAGGTCGATCTGGCCGAAGCGGCCAAGCTTGCCGGCGCGGCCTGAAAAAAGCGGCCGCACTTGGTACCATCGCATTCGATGGTTTCACGTGTGAGCCGCTCGTCATGACAATTCTCCGATGACCGCGAACGAACTGCGCATCGTCATCGCCATCATCGGCGCGCTGATCTTCGCGCTGATTTGGCTGTTCGGAAAACCGAAACGTCCAAAACAGGGCAGACGCACGCCCGTGTTGCGGGACGCCGACGGCGAACGCATCGAACCGACTTTCGGCGAATCGGAAATTCCGCTCGAAGGCGAGCAAGCCGAATTGAGTATCGATTTCGGTCCCGACGAAATCGAACGATTGGGTTCGGCGATCGCCGCCAAACGCAACGAGCCGATTCCGTCGATCGAAACACCCAAGCCGTTACGCGGCGTACGACCCGAACAACCGATCGAGCGCATCGTCACGCTATTCGTTTCCGCGCGCGCGGGCGAGACGATTCACGGTTCCAATCTCGTCGTCGCTGCCGAAAAAGCCGGCATGACATTCGGCGACATGGGAATTTTCCATCGCCTGATTTCCGGCAAGCCCGAAGTCGGTCCGATCTTCAGCATGGCCAACATGGTGAAGCCCGGCAATTTCGACATGCGTCACATCGACGAACTGCGCACGCCCGGCGTAAGTTTCTTCATGACGCTGCCCGGCCCGCTACCCGCGCTGGATGCGTGGGATGCGCTGCTGCCGACCGCGCAGAGGCTTGCCGAACTGCTCGAAGCCAACGTGCTCGATGAGGAACGCAACGCGCTAGGACGCCAACGCGTGGCGCATCTTCGCGACGAATTGCGGGCATGGGATCGGAAGCAGGAGCGTAGTCACATACGGTTGCGTTGAACCAGTGACGTGCGTTGCAAACCCTTTGCGGCTGAAGAGCGCGAGGGAAATTCAGGCGCCGAGTTTCTTCACCAGATCGACATACTTCTGCATCGCCTCGTCGGACTTCATGCCTTTCAGCTTTGCCCACGCCTCGTATTTGGCGGTGCCGACGAAATCGAAGAAACCCGGTTTCGGACCGGACACGTCGCCATCGGAACCTTGCTTGTACAGCGCGTAGAGTTTTAACAGCGTGTCGTTGTCGGGACGGTCGCTCAATCCCTTCACGTTCTCGGCCGATTCCGTGAATTTCTGTTTGAGATCCGACATGCGCCTTCCCGCCTGACGAGTGTGCAACGGCGTGTATGTATCACGGTCATCATTGACGGTCAACGCGACATTGGCACGCACGTCGCGCGCTCCGTCGTATATTTGTATACATTCGCGCGGCGTTCGCGCAGGCGGCCCTTTCACCCGAACGTGTCGAGCATCCGCCATTGCGAACGAGCGCCCGTAGCCGCCGACAAAAAAACCCGCCAGCCAAGGCCTTGGGGGGAGGGGATCCTTCGGCGTTTGGGCGGCTGGCGGGTTTAAAAACGTATCGCTACGCGCCGGTTTTATTTTGCACTATTTCTTTTTCGCGGGCGCATTCTTTTTGGCGGCTTGCTTTGCTGCGAGTTGCGCTTCTTCCAGTTCGCGCGCCAGATCGCTCAGATCGTCACGCGCACGTCGCACGCCGGTCGTCATCACCTGTCCAAAACCAGTTTTGACGCCGAGCCCGATCGTCGACTTCCGAACCTCTTTGCTCACCTCATCAATGCGGCGCTGGAGTTCTTCGATCTCCTTGCGGCCGGGCAAGCCGAGTTTGGCCAGGGCCGTCGTCACGCGGTTTTCGAAAACCTGTTCCAATCGCTCCCAGGTTTCTTGCGTACGTTCGCGCACTTCCGACGCGGCCCCGGTCATCGCACTGCGTAAATCGCCCGCTGCGCCGCCGGCGATCTTTCGCGTCTTCTGCTGCAGATCGGAACCTTCCTTGACCAACGTCGAAAACAACTTGCCGCCTTCCAGTTGCGCTTTGCCGAATGCGCCGAGTCCGGCCAGCCAGATATCCTGCGCGGACTGCATCATCGACTTCGACACATCGGTTTTCGCGCCGGTAGCGGCGGGGGGCTTCGGAGCCGCCTTGCCGGCGGGTTTTTCGGCCGGCCGCGGTGCCGGTTTCGCGCTCGGTTTCGGAGCGGGTTTCGCGGCCGCTTTAGGCGCTGGCTTGGATGACTTGCTTGCCTTCGTTGGCGCGCCCTTGGCGGCCTTCGCAGGCTTGGATTTTGGCTTCGGCTTACTCATAACTTCCCTCCAGTCATTGTCATAAGTGCCGGATAAGGTTGATTTTTCTTATTTATCGACGACACCACCCGTGCTTAGAATATGCACTCTGGCGAAAAAGTTCCAATGTGGAATCTTTTAAAAGGGGATAAATGAGCGTGTCGCATCCCGGATTAGGCGGTCCAACTGAGCCGCCTTCTACCACTTTCCGTGATACAGCTCGCGCCCGATGAGCATGCGGCGGATTTCATTGGTGCCGGCGCCGATTTCGTAGAGTTTGGCATCGCGCAGGATGCGGCCTGTCGGATATTCATTGATGTAGCCGTTGCCGCCGAGGCACTGGATCGCCTCCAGCGCGACATGGACCGCACTGGTCGACGCATGCAGCAGACACGACGCCGGATCGATACGCGATTTGCGGCCGCGGTCGTAATCCTGCGCGACCATGTATGCATACGCACGTGAACTTTGCAGCGAAGTATACATATCAGCAATTTTCGCCTGCATGATGCCGAACGTGCCGATCGGCGCGTTGAACTGCTTGCGTTCGCGCACGTACGGCAACGCGGCGTCGATGGCGGCCTGCATGAGTCCGATCGGTCCGCCCGACAACACCAGCCGTTCCGTATCCAGTCCACTCATCAGAACGCGCACGCCTTCATTCACTTCGCCGACACGATTGGCATCCGGAATCTCGCAATTCTCGAACACGAGTTCGCTGGTGTTGGAGCCGCGCATGCCGAGCTTGTCGAGCTTCTGCGCCGTGGAAAATCCCTTCATGTCTTTTTCGACGATGAACGCCGTGAGACAACGCGAGCCGGCCGGGCGATGCGCGGTGCGCATGTAGACGAGCAGCACGTCCGCATCCGGACCATTGGTGATCCACATTTTCGAACCGTTGGCGATCCAGACGTCGCCCTTCTGCTCGGCGCGGCAGGTCATCGATCCGACTACGTCCGAACCCGCGCCCGGTTCGCTCATTGCCAGCGCGCCGACCCATTCGCCGCTGCACAGCTTAGGCAGATATTTTTTCTTCTGCTCTGCCGTCGCGTTGTGCGAAATATTGTTGACGCACAGATTCGAATGCGCGCCATACGACAAGCCGACCGAACCTGACGCACGCGAGATCTCTTCCATCGCCACGACATGCGCGAGAAATCCGAGTCCGGAGCCGCCGAATTCGTCGGCTACGGTGATGCCGAGCAGACCCATCTCGCCTAACTTTTTCCAGAGGTCGTCGGGAAACGTATTCTGGCGATCGATCGCGTCGGCGCGCGGCGCGATTTCCTTTTCCGCGAAACCGCGAACGGATTCGCGCAGAAGATCAAGTTCCTCACCCAATGGAAACGGCCGCATATTCGATCTCGAAAACAATGAGAAGGGGATGATAGCGCGTCGTGGGCATTCCTCGCCGCGCGGGCGCTGTTATCCTTCGACGCTCCGGCTCGACACACACGCTCGATGAACGCAAAAGCCCAATCTTCCCATCGCCTCGACGGATTATCGCCGGCCGCGCAGAAAGCCATGCGCGATGCCTTCGCCGCGCTCGCCACCGGCGCCGTCGAGCAGGCCGAGCACTCGATCACGCTCGGGCTCACCTATGCGCCGACGCACCCGGAACCCAAGCGCATGCTCGGCATGTTTCTGCACCGCATCGGTCGTGCGCGCGATGCGCTCGCGCCGCTGCGCGAAGCGCTCGCGATGCGCCCTGACGATCCGGGCATTCTCATCCCGCTCGCCTACGCGCAAGGTGATACCGGCGATCTCCATGGCGCCATCGAATCGATGCGCCAGGCCGTTGCGCTGCAGCCCGATGCGGACACCACGTTCATGTATGGCCGCATGCTCGAACAAAACGCACAGCTCGACGACGCCGTAACCCAAATGCACCGCGCGCTCGAACGAGACCCGAATCATCCGCTCGCACGTCTGCAGCTCGCGCGCGATCTTTTTTATACCGGCCACGCGAGCGAAGCCGAAACGCAATTCCGCCGGCTAATTCGTGACGGGCGCGAAGTCGCTAGCGCCTGGTACGGATTGGCGGAAATGAAAACCGTGAAATTCGACACAGACGATCTCAAGACGCTGAAATCGCTACGCGCGAAGCCGCAATTCGCCGGCCTCGAACGTGCGACGCTGCTGCACGCCGTCGGCAAAGCGTTCGAGGACAATGAAGATTACCCCGGCGCGTTCGACGCGTACTGCGACGCCGCTCGACTGGAGCGCGCGCAGTTTCCGTGCGACAACGCGCATTTTGCCGCCTACATGGATTCCGTTCGCGCAGCCTTTCCGCAACCGATCGTGCCGCGCGATCAGGATCAGGGCGGTGAAGTCATTTTTATCGTCGGCATGCCGCGTTCGGCATCGACGTTGATCGAACAGATTCTTGCAGCGCACTCGCAGATCGAAGGCGCCAGCGAACTGCCCGATCTCACACTCGCACTCGATCGAGAATCCGAAAAACGCCGCGCGCCGTTTCCCGACTGGGTTGCCAACACGACCGCGGAAGATTGGCAGCGTATCGGCGCCGGCTACCTGTCAACGACGCAGCGCTGGCGGACGAAAAAGCCGCGATTCACCGACAAGTCCCCCGGCAACTGGATGCAGGCGGAGGCCGCCATCTCGATGTTGCCGGCGGCGCGCATCATCGTGTGTCAGCGCGATCCGCTGGAAACGTGTTGGTCGTGCTTCAAGCAATTTTTCGCGCCGGGACGGATGGTGTGGGGCAGTGCGTTCGAAGACATCACCTATTTCTGGGAACGATGCACGAGACATTGCGATTATCTCGCGACCCGATATCCGCAGCAGGTGCGCACCCAAAGTTACGAGAAGTTGCTATCAGACCCGGAAGGGCAGACCCGCGAATTGCTCGCTTTCTGCGGGTTGCAATTCGAAGAACGTACATTGCGGTTTTATGACGCGGAACGAACCGTGCGCACGGCGAGTTCGGCGCAAGTTCGTAAGCCCATGACGCGCGGGGTGAGTAGTAGCGATCGATATGGAGCGTTGCTCGATCCGCTTCGAGATGCGCTTGCCAAAGCGCGGCAAAACGTCGTCATCTAGCTGAGGCTTTGTTTTTGGTTTTGAACAGATTGCAACAACGACAACCCGCGGCATCCTGCTCGCGGGTTACTGTCGTCTCAATCTGTTCTAGAACCTGAGCTGTATGTGAGGCTGCGTTTGAGCGATGAGCCGAGTGCTAGGAGCGATCTGATCAATGCCCGCGCATGCGCCCCAAGAAGCGTGGTCCGTGATTTCCCATGTGCGGCAGCTTGATCTTTCCGATCGACGCGATACGTTCTTCGGCCATCCGATCCGCCGCGCGGAATGTCGGGATCTTGTCGCGCTGGGCGATCTGGAAGATGCGGCCGACGTTGATGTAGATCGTGCGCATCATGCGCATCGCGCGTTCGCGGTTGTAGCCGTCGATTTCGAGCGAGACGTTCATGACGCCGCCGGCGTTCACGGCGTAATCCGGCGCGTAGAGAATGCCGCGCTTTTCGACTTCTTCGCCGATCGCGTCGTTGGCGAGTTGGTTGTTCGCGGCGCCGCAGATGATCTTCGCTTTGAGGCGCGGCAATGTGGTTTCGTTGACGGTGCCGCCGAGTGCGCAGGGGCTGTAGACATCCGCATCGGTGTCGTAGATTTCATCGGTGCCGACGGCGACGCATCCGTATTCTTCGACAGCCTGGCGCACCAGACCTTCGTTGATATCGGTCACGTATACTTTTGCACCTTGTTCGCGCAGGAGTTTGATGAACTCCATGCCGACGTGGCCGGCGCCCTGCACGGCGTAGGAATATTTGCCCACGTCTTCGTTCCCGAATTTCACGTTGAGCGCGGCGAGCAATCCCTGCAGCGTGCCGTACGCGGTGAATGGCGATGGATCGCCCGATCCGCCGTG
>JBDUEI010000096.1:0-14261 GCA_040002515.1 Rudaea sp.
TCCAGATGGTTGGTCGGCTCGTCGAGCAGCAACATGTCGGGTTTCGACAGCAGCAAACGGCACAGCGCGACGCGACGTTTTTCGCCGCCGGACAGTGTTTTAATTTTGGTTTCCCACGGCGGCAATCGCAGCGCGTCGGCGGCCACTTCCAGCGTGCGATCGAGCGCATGTCCATCGTTGGTCGCGATGATCGCTTCCAGACGCGCCTGCTCCTTGGCGAGCTTGTCGAAATCCGCGCCTTCTTCGCCATACGCGGCATACACCGCATCGAGCTGCGCCTGCGCATCGGTGACTTCCGCCACGCCTTCTTCGACGCTTTCGCGCACCGTCTTTTCCGGATCGAGCTGCGGTTCCTGCGCCAGATAGCCGATCTTGATACCCGGCTGTGGCCGCGCTTCGCCGTTGAATTCGGTATCGACGCCCGCCATGATGCGCAGCACGGTCGATTTGCCCGCGCCGTTCAACCCGAGCAAACCGATCTTGGCGCCAGGAAAAAACGACAGCGAAATGTCCTTGATGATTTCGCGCTTCGGGGGCACGACTTTGCTCACCCCGATCATGGTGTAGATATATTGCATCGATTGCTCCGAGGTTGCGGCGGAGCCCAAGCGTCCGCCGCGAAGATGCCCAATTATCGCCGAAGCGGCCGCCCGATGCCATTGCGCGGCGGTCATACGGCGCGGAAAAATCGCTACCATGCACGCTCCGCCGACCATTCCCGTCGTATGACGCCTGTCCAAGCCGCATTACAGGCGGCACTTTCGCTGCAACAACGCGGCGTCTGGCCGCCGCCTAAGCCGCCTATCGCGATCTGCTGGCGCGATTCGGTGCGCATCCCGATGCCGAGCACATGCTCGGCGTTACGCTGCATGCGGCGGGTAGAAGCGACGAGGCGCTGCCGTGGTTCGAGCGCGCCTCGAAAAACCGCGGTGGCGCGATGCTCTGGAACAACCACGCCGCCGCGTTGCTGGCCAGCGGACGCGCGCGCGAAGCCGCCGAGCTGGCGCGCCGCGTCGTTGCCGTCGACCCGAACAACGCCGGCGGCCGGTTGAATGTGGGGCTGGCTTGTGAGATCGAGGGTGATTTGCCGGGAGCCGTGTCTGCCATTTCTCAATCGCTCTCGTCGCAACCCGGCAACACGGCCGCGCGACGTGCGCTCGCGCGCGTGCAACTTGCCCTCAAGGATCCAGCCGGATCGCAAGCGACTTTTCTGGCCATTCCAGAAGGGACGGACAACACTGCAGATTCTGTTGCGCGCCGAGGCCATGATCGCGCAGCGGGAACTGGATCCGGCAACGGCATTGCTCGATCGCTTGGCGCCTGACCGAGCCTGCCGTCCACACGCATTCGAGGATGCCGCGAAACTCAAACGTTTCGTTTCGCTCAACCGGTTCTCGAAATTGAACGATGGCGTTATAGACGTCTGGACGTCTATCTTGCGCGCGCTGCCGGAATGGTCGCTCCTGCTCAAGGCGCGCGGTTACGACGACGATCTGGCCGCGCGGTTCCGCACGCGATTCGCCGCCGCAGGCATCGCTCCGGCGCGCATCGACATCGAGGACGGCGGAACCTACGCCGAAGCGATGGCGACCTACGATCGCGCCTCGATCGCGCTCGATCCATTTCCGTTCAGCGGTTGTTCGACGACGTGCGACGCGCTCTGGATGGGTCTGCCCGTGATGACGTGGCCGCGCCAGACCATTGCCAGCCGGCAAACCGCGGCGTGGCTGGAAATGGCCGGTAAGCCGGAATGGATCGCGCAAGACGCCGATTCGTACGTCGCGCTGGCCGTGCAATTGGCTCACGACGAGCAGGCGAGGCTGGACTGGCGCCGTCACGCGCGCGACGCGCTCCGCCCGACAATCTGCGATGCGCCGCGCCTCGCGCGCGAACTCGCCGATTCTATCCGCGCCGTCGCCTCTGAACGCTGAAACCGCAGCGACGGTATACAATTGCGGTCTGTTTTCGCAGCGGAACCGACCATGTTTTCGAAGAACGACCGAATCGCGGGCTATGACCACGAACTGGCCAACGCCATCGCCGCCGAAGTGCAGCGACAAGAAGATCACGTCGAGCTCATCGCATCGGAAAATTACGCCAGTCCGCGCGTGCTCGAAGCGCAGGGTTCCGTGCTCACCAACAAATACGCCGAAGGCTATCCCGGCAAACGTTATTACGGTGGGTGTGAATTCGTCGACATCGCCGAACGGCTCGCCATCGCCCGCGTCAAGCAACTGTTCGGAGCCGATTACGCCAACGTGCAACCGCATTCCGGCTCGCAGGCCAATCAGGCGGTTTATTTCGCGCTCCTCAATCCGGGCGATACCATTCTCGGCATGTCGCTCGCGCACGGCGGTCACCTGACCCACGGCGCGAAAGTGAATTTCTCGGGCAAGCTATTCCATGCCGTGCAATACGGCGTCGACGATCATGGCTTCATCGATTACGACGCCGTCGAAAAGCTCGCGCTCGAACACAAACCGAAAATGGTGATCGCCGGATTCTCGGCGTATTCGCAAGTCGTCGACTGGGCGCGGTTCCGCGCGATCGCCGATAAAATCGGCGCGTATCTGTTCGTCGACATGGCGCACGTCGCAGGCCTCGTCGCCGCCGGCGTGTATCCGGATCCGCTGCCGCACGCGCATGTCGTCACCTCGACCACGCACAAGACCCTGCGCGGCCCGCGCGGCGGCATCATCCTGGCCAAAAATCCGACCGAAGAACTCGAAAAGAAATTGCAGTCCATCGTGTTCCCCGGCATTCAGGGCGGTCCGCTCATGCACGTCATCGCGGCGAAAGCCGTGGCGTTCAAGGAAGCGCTGGAACCAGCCTTCAAGACGTATCAGAAACAGGTCGTTAAAAACGCGCAAGCGATGGCGAAAACGTTTATCGAACGCCGCTACAAGATCGTCTCCGGCGGCACCGAAAATCATTTGATGCTCGTCGACATGATCGGCCGCAAAGTCACCGGCAAAGAAGCGGAAGCCGCGCTCGGACTGGCCCACATCACCGTCAACAAGAACGCCGTGCCGAACGATCCGCAGAAGCCGTTCGTGACATCCGGCCTGCGCATCGGCACGCCGGCCGTGACGACGCGCGGATATGTCGAATCCGACTGCGTCGATCTCACCCAATGGATTTGCGATGTGCTCGACGCGCCGGGCGATGAAAAAGTCATTGCCGCAACACGCGACAAAGTTTCGGCGCAATGTAAGAAGTATCCTGTTTACGGCTGATGCATTGCCCGTTCTGTCAGCACGACGACACACGCGTCATCGATTCGCGCGAAGCCGACGACGGTTCCACGATCCGCCGCCGCCGCGAATGTCCGCACTGCGGCGAACGATTCAACACCTTCGAAACCGTCGAAATAAAATTGCCCGCGATCGTGAAAAGCGACGGCCGTCGCGAAGCGTTCGATGATCACAAACTGCGCACCGGTGTCGAGCGCGCGCTGCAGAAACGCCCGGTCGCGAGCGATGCGGTCGATAGCGTCGTGCGCGAAGTCATTCGTCAATTGCGATCCGTCAACGAACGCGAAGTGCCGTCGCGCCTCATCGGCGAATGGGTGATGACGGATTTGAAGCGGCTTGATCAAGTCGCGTACGTGCGATTTGCTTCGGTCTATCGTCGCTTCGAAGACGTGCAGGCGTTTCGCGAGGAAATCGAACGCCTCGAGCGCGATCTGCCAGAGCTCGAAGGTTTGCAGTTACCACTGCTCAGCGATTCGCGAACGCCGCGAAAGAAAACGCAATGACCGAATTTTCCGCCATCGATCACGCGCACATGGCGCGTGCCCTGCGCTTGGCCGAGCGCGGGTTGTACACGACGCAACCGAATCCGCGCGTCGGTTGCGTGATCGCGCGCGGCGACGAAATCATTTCCGAAGGCTGGCACGCGCGCGCGGGCGAACCGCATGCCGAAGTACTCGCGTTGCGCGATGCGGCCGAGCGTGCGCGCGCCGCGACGGCCTACGTCACGCTCGAACCGTGCGCGCACTTTGGAAAGACACCGCCGTGCGCCGATGCGCTCGTCGCGGCTGGAATCGGGCGCGTTGTCGCCGCCTGCGACGATCCAAATCCGCGCGTGGCCGGCGGCGGTTTCAAAAAACTGCGCGATGCGGGAATTCCGATCGACATCGGCCTGATGCGTGAGGCGGCGCGCGAAATGAATCGCGGATTTTTCTCGCGCATCGAGCGCGGACGACCGTGGGTGCGCGTCAAACTCGCATCGAGTCTGGACGGCCGAACGGCGTTGTCGAACGGTGCCTCGAAATGGATCACCAGCGAATTCGCGCGCGCCGATGTGCAGCGCTGGCGCGCGCGAAGCTCTGCGCTGCTGACCGGTAGCGGAACCGTGCTCGCCGACGATCCGAAGCTCACCGTGCGCATCGACTCGGCGTTCAAGCCACCGTTGCGCGTCGTGCTCGACCGACAATTGAAAACGCCGCGGCATTCGCACGTACTCGACGTCGCGGCGCCGACGCTGGTGATTCACGCGCAAGACGCGATGCCCGACGATCGATTCGCGCACGTCGAACTCGTCACGTCGCCGATGCGCGACGGACTATTCGATCTCTCCGCCGTGCTCACGCATCTGGCCGAACGCGGCGTCAACGAACTGCAGGTCGAAGCGGGCCCGACGTTAAGCGGCGCATTCGTTGCACAAAATCTCGCCGACGAAATCCTGCTGTACACCGCGCCGGTTCTGCTCGGCGATCGCGCGCGTCCGCTGCTCGCGTTGCCCGCGCTGGACGACATGACGAACGTGCATCGACTTCATGTCGTCGAACGCCGCCAGATCGGCGAAGATACGCGTCTGCTCCTGCGTCGCTGATATGTTTACCGGAATCATTCTCGCCAAAGGTATCGTGGCCGACGTCGAAACGCGCGGTGGCGACGTGCGTCTGCGCATCGACGTACGCGACTTCGACATGAGCGATGTCGCGCTCGGCGACAGCGTGTGCGTGTCCGGTGTTTGCCTGACTGCCATCGCCCCCGACGCGATGGGGTTTTTCGCTGATGTCTCGAACGAAACCTTGTCGCGAACCACACTCGGCGCACTCAAGAACGGCGATGGCGTCAATCTCGAAAAATCGCTGCGCCTGTCCGATCGGCTCGGCGGACATCTCGTGTCGGGCCACGTCGACGCAGTCGGTCGCGTCACCTCGATCGAGCACGACGCCCGTTCGCAACGCTGGCGGCTTCAGATTCCGAATGAACTGGCGCGTTATGTCGCCGCCAAGGGATCGGTGTGCATCGACGGCGTCAGCCTCACCGTCAATGATGTCGATGCCGATACGTTCGGCGTCAATCTCATTCCACACACGATCGCAGTGACCACATTTTCCGATAAACGCGTCGGCGATCCCGTCAACATCGAAATCGATTTGATCGCGCGCTACGTAGAACGATTGCGTATGGGCGACGCATTATGAGTTTCAGCTCGATTCCCGATATCGTGGCCGACATCCGCGCCGGACGGATGGTCGTCATCGTCGACGACGAAGATCGCGAGAACGAAGGCGATCTGATCATGGCCGCCGAAAAAGTTCGGCCAGAAGACATCAACTTCATGGCGCGTGAAGCGCGCGGCCTGATTTGTCTTTCGCTGACCAAACAACGCTGCGAACAATTGCGCCTGCCGCCGATGGTCAGCGACAATGCTTCGCGTCACCACACCAATTTCACGGTGTCGATCGAAGCCGCGCACGGCGTCACCACGGGAATTTCCGCGCACGATCGCGCGCGCACGATCCAGACCGCGGTGCGCGCCGATGCGCACGCATCGGACCTCGTTCAACCCGGTCATATCTTTCCGCTCACCTCGCAGCCGGGCGGCGTGTTGACGCGCGCCGGACACACCGAAGCGGCCAGCGATCTCGCCGCGCTCGCGGGATTGCAGCCCGCCGGTGTGCTGGTCGAAATCCTCGCCGAAGACGGCACGATGGCGCGCCGTCCGCAACTGGAAATGTTCGCCGCCGCACACGGCCTGAAGATCGGCACGATCGCGGATTTGATCCGCTATCGTCTCGAAACCGAAAAGACGATCGCGCGCATTTTCGAACGCGATGTCGAGACAGATTTCGGCGCGTTCCATCTGGTCGGATACCGCGATGCGTCGACGGGTCTGGCGCACTTCGCGCTCGTGCGCGGAACGATCGACGGTTCACAACCGGTGTTGGCGCGCGTCCATGTGCATGACGGTGTGACGGATGTCTTGCATCTGAAACGTGCCGATGGCGGTCTGTCGATCACCGATGCCTTGCGCCGCGTGGCCTCGAACGGTCGCGGCGTCGTTGTCGTGCTGAGCGACGCGGCGGCAAATCCAGTCGAAAAATTCCTGGAGCCGAACATTCACGCCAGCGATCCGACCGTCGAATGGCGCCGCCACGGTCTCGGTGCGCAAATCCTGCTCGACCTCGGTGCACGCCGGCTCATCGTGCTCGGCACGCCGCGCCGTTATCTCGGATTGAGCGGATTCGGGCTCGACATCGTCGGCAACGATACCGCGCCGGCCGAGTAGCCGGCGCAGCCGCGACGCAGGTCGCGTAAACTAGGGTCGCGGCATGAGCCGCCTTGGCGACAGGTCATGCCTGAATTCTCCGGCGAAGTGCGTGCGCATGCCGCAACGCGTTTCGTCATCATTGCCAGCCGCTGGAATCCGGGCATCGTCGATGCGCTGATCGACGGCGCGCGAAGCACGTTGGTCGCCGATGGTGTCGATCAAGGCGCGATCGATCTGGTGCGCGTGCCCGGCGCGTGGGAAATTCCGGCGGTCGCCGCGAAACTCGCGCGCGACGGCAAACATGCCGCGATCATCGCACTCGGTTGCGTCGTGCGCGGCGACACGCGTCACTACGAACACGTCGCCGACGGCTGTGCGCAGGGCTTGATGCGCGTGTCGATCGATCACGCGATTCCGGTCCTGAACGGCGTTCTCGCCGTGGAAATGCACGACGATGCGCAGTCGCGCGCCGGTGGCGTTCACGGCAACAAGGGCAGCGACGTCGCGCGCGCCGCGCTGGAAATAGTGGATTTGTGGAAAAAGTTATGAACAAGCAACACCGACCCGATGGCATCGATCTCGCCGCGCGCTCACGCTCGCGCCGCCGCGCCACGCAGGCGATCTATGCCTGGCAGATCAGCGGCAATTCGATGGACGACGTCATCGAAGAATTCCGCCACGAGCAGGACATGGAGATCGCCGATCTGGTCTATTTCGAGGATTTGCTGCGTGGTGTTGCGAAATATCGCGACGAACTCGACGCGAGTCTCGTACCGTTTCTCGATCGCGACATGGCGCAAGTCGACCCGATCGAGCGCGCCGTGCTGCGGCTATCCGCGTACGAGTTGCAACATCGTCGTGACGTTCCTTATCGTGTCGTCCTCAATGAAGCGATCGAAGTGACCAAACGCTTCGGCGCGGAGCACGGCCATACGTACATCAATGGCGTTCTCGATAAAGCCGCGAAAGAATGGCGCGGCAACGAAGCGAGACGCTGATATGTCGTCCGGGCTGTATCTTGTCCAGTTGCTCAACGAGTTGCCCATTTCCGTCAATGCCAACGATTCACGTCGACCCAACTGTCTCAAGGTAGATCGTAGACACTGCAAAGTTGGAAAGGCTAAACGCCTCGCTGGCCGTGAGAGGAATTATCACGACGTTTTCACCGAAGCCAACGTTGTGTTCACCGCGGTCGTTGAGGTCGAAGACATTGCGACCGCTGAACGCGAGGTACTCGCGCGTCTGAAACGATTTCGAATTCGTGGGGGCCAAGCAAACCGACTTCACGAATGGCTAGAAAACATCAGCGGAAACGAGGTTATCAGGAATGTATTCGAGGCGCTTCGCGAAGCGCACATTCCTTTTAAGCCGCTAATCGCTGAGCCGTGAGCGAATTTTCGCTCATCGCGGTAATCCGCGAGCGCTGCGCCGTCGCACGCGAAGACGTGCGGCTCGGCATTGGCGACGACGCGGCATTGCTCGTCGTTCCGGCCGGTCACCAATTGGTGGTGAGCACCGACACGCTCGTCGCAGGTGTGCATTTCCCCGCGTCGGCCACGGCGGGTGACATCGGCTGGAAATCCCTCGCCGTGAATTTGTCCGATCTGGCAGCGATGGGGGCCACGCCGGCGTGGGCCACGTTGGCGCTCACGTTGCCGAAACCAGATCGTCGCTGGATCGAGGAATTCAGCGACGGCTTCGCGGCACTCGCGCGCGAGTTCAAGCTCGCGCTGGTCGGCGGCGATACGACGCAAGGTCCGCTGTCCATGACGGTGACGGTGCACGGGTTCGTCCCAGACGGCGCCGCCTTGTTGCGCAGTGGCGCGCGCGTCGGCGACGGCATTTTCGTGACGGGAAGTCTGGGTGACGCGGCCGGCGGGTTGCGTCGATTGCAGGTCTCGGATGACGAAAAATCCGTCGCATCGACATCGCATTCGAGCGAATTTCTTTTACAGCGTCTGCATCGGCCACCACCTCGCATCGCGCAGGGTTTGCAATTGCGTGGACGCGCCCGATCCTGCATCGACGTATCGGATGGTCTCGTCGCCGATCTCGGTCACATCTGTGATGCAAGCGGCGTCGGCGCCGAGATCAATGTTGACGAACTGCCGAGTTCCGCTGCACTGCTCGCGACGTTCGATCGCGACGAACGACGATCGTTGCAGCTCGGTGGCGGCGACGACTACGAACTGTGCTTTACGGCGCCGAGTTCCGACGCATCGTTGGTGCTCGGGGATTTGGCGCGCAGCGGTTGTGCCGCGACGCGCATCGGCCGCATCGTCGAGGGCAGCGGCGTGCATGTCGTCGATGGCGAAGGCCATCCCGTCGCCGTCCCGCAAAAAGGTTTCGAGCATTTCCGCGCATGACGATGAGCGCCGAACAGCGACGCGTTGTGCTGAGCCATCCGGCTGGATGGATTGCGACGGGTTTCGGTTCGGGACTGAGTCCGGTCGCACCGGGCACGGCCGGTTCTCTCGTCGCACTAATGCCCTGGCTGCTGCTTCGCGAATTGGCCTGGCCGATTTACGGGCTCGTCGTACTGATGGCGTTTTTGATTGGCGTCTGGGCTTGCAGCTGGGTGGTCAACAAAACGCGCATCGAGGACCCCGGTTTCGCGGTGTGGGACGAATTCGTCGGTCAATGGATCGCGCTGTTTCCGCTCGTCGTCCTAAATCCGGCGTGGTATTGGATTTTTGCAGGTTTTATACTTTTCCGCATTTTCGATATCTGGAAACCGTGGCCGGTGTCGTGGGCGGATCGAAACATCGGCGGCGGGTTTGGCGTGATGCTCGACGACGTCATCGCGGGAATCTATGCGGCGCTCATTCTTTTCGTCACGCTATTTCTGTTTCGCTAGTTCCGACAGCGGCAGGGCGCGAAGTTTCGGTGCAAGCAGTTTTACGTCCGGCTTTGGTTTCAAATCTTCGTCGTATTCGTTCCATTGGCCGTCGGCCACGAACCAGAACGTGTCATTCGAAAATGTGCCGAGACTCGGTTCGTCTGCCGCGCCGGTCAGATCGATCCAGTGCCGCACGTCGATGATGAGATCGGATTTGTCGAGCGTGATGACGAGCACGCGCGGCGTCTTGGTGCCGTTCTGAATGGCGATGAGCTGATCGCCGCGCCGGTATAAACCGTCGAGCCCACGCAATTCCGCGCCGGCCGGCGTAGCCAGTTGCGTGACCGCGCCGCTCTTCAGTTGAATGCGCCACAGGCCGGTGGAATAGTCGGCGAGATAGATCGTTCCGGATGTTCTGCCGAGCGACATACCTTGCGGCGATTTGAACTTTCCCGCGGCGACGATCGATGTAAACGTGTGACTCTTCATATCGAATCGCCAGACCGCACCGGTGCCGCTGTCGCTTACGACAAGCGTGTGTGCATCGACGATGACCAGATCGCCCAGATTCACTTGCGGATTTTTGTCGGGCAGCGGCCAATCGCCGATGTGATGCGCGTCGTCCGTGGACCATGCGGAAAGGCCCGTATTCTTGTTGTCCTTGAAGCCGTGGCCGAATTGCGTCCAGACGGCCCACACGACATTCGTTTTCGCATCGATATGCACGCCGAGCACGCTGCCGGGAGCGTCGCCGAAATCGGTCGCGTGGCCGTTCGATGGATCGACGGAGGCGATCCGATGTTGCCGGATACTGCTGATCAGAAAGCGCGAATGCTTCGCATCCCATTCGACGCCTTCGGGCAAAAAGTCCGTGGGCAGGTCTGTCACGAGTTCGCGTGTTTCGACGGGCGCGGCCGCCACACTGGGTGTCGATAAAAGAGTAAGAATCAATGCGCCGACGATCATGGCACTGCTCCGATGATGCGCGCATCATCAAGCCGGCACGGTCGATCGTCTACCGCCGGAAGTCATTTCGCGATCTGAGCTTTCGCGCGCCGCGAATGGCGCGCTCGACGGTCAATCCGTGTATTCGAAAACCTTGATGACTTTATCGATGCCGTTGACATCGCGCACGATCTGCACCACCGCGTCGGCTTCCTCGTGGCGCACCGCGCCCATCAGGTACGCCGTTCCTTTCAACACGGTAACGTTGACGCGGCTCGCATCGAAACCCGGCATGCTCGTGATGTCGAGTAGCGCGGTTTTCACGCGCAGGCTCATCGCGTTGTCTTCGCGGCGCCGCCAGAAACCCTCGGGTTCGTCGACCACTTCGATGTCGTTGACGATGCGTTGCGCATCGGAAACCGTGCGCGCGATGTTTTCCGCACGCGCCTTGAGTTCCGCCGTCGCCGCATCGCCGCACAGCAGCACGCTGCCATTGAACACGACGACCTTGATGCGATAGTTGCCGCGCACCAGTTCCTTGTCGCGATTGATGTTGTCGATGATGGTCAACTGGATCTTGCGATCGTCGACGATGGTTCCGGTACCGCGCCGATCGTGCACGGCACCCGCAACGGCGCCACCGGCGACCACGAAGATGCAGCCATGCAGGAATGGAACAGCAAGAAGTAAAACAAGCAGCTTTGTATACAATTTCAATTTCATGATTCGCATGTCAAAAAGCTTCGAAGGCGCCGCGCGCCCAATCGAATTCGGGCTGTTGCGGCGTGCCGCTGCAGCCGATCACATCGAAGCGGCACGGCAAGTCGCCGAGCGCGGGGCGAGATTGCAGGAACATCGACGCGGTCTGCGTCAGTTTTTTCCGTTTCGTCATGCCGACCGACGCCACGCCATCGCCGCGAATCCGCGAGCGGCGATAACGGACTTCGACGAACACGATGCAATCACGCTCGCGCATGATCAAATCGATTTCGCCGTAGCGACAATAGAAATTGCGCGCGAGTGTTTTCAGTCCCGCGACGCGCAAATGATTCTCCACCACGGTCTCCCAGACCGAACCCACATCGCGCATCCGTACGCCTCATTGCGGAAGGGCACTCATCTGCATCGAATTCGATTGCAGCTGACCGTTGACCGGCCGTGCGGTGCCGTTGTCGAACTGCGCCCAGGTGAGCAAACGTTGGATGCGGCCGGAGCCGTCCTCGGCGAGTTGTCCGGTCGCACCGGGCAAATAACTGTCGCGATGTTGCGATAGCCATTCGAGGTACGGCAGCAGCGCGTAGGCGTCTAGTCCCATCGCGAACAGGCGTCCGCCCGCGCCACGCGCGCTGTCGAGATTTTTCGCGATGGTGCTGTGCGGCGGTAACCCTGGCGCCGAATCGAACAACCACGGCGCGTCGCAGAATTCGACGCCATTGAGATCGCGATCGAGTCCGGGGTTGTAGTCGCCCGCATAAATATGCGACGTGGCGAACACGGGCAAATCCGAATGCCCGGCGAGTTTGATTTGCGGCAATAACAGGCGCGCTTGTTGCGGCCGCATGCTGATGAAAATGCCGACGTCGCTCGGCGCCATCGCCGCATCCGGATTCGGAACGGTTCCGGGCAGCGCGGGCGCGTTATTGGTGCGTTCCACGCCGGTCATCGCCTTGGCGATCATCGTGGAGAAGTTCACATCGT
Organism: Rudaea sp.; assembly: GCA_040002515.1. Taxonomy (GTDB): domain Bacteria; phylum Pseudomonadota; class Gammaproteobacteria; order Xanthomonadales; family Rhodanobacteraceae; genus Rudaea. The sequence goes on from JBDUEI010000096.1 coordinate 11,990, forward strand.
TGTCCTGCACGCGGGCTTCGCCGAGGATCTGGCCGTTCTTGCTTTCGAATTGCGCGCGGAACGCCAACGCGGCACGCTCGGCCCATTCCGGCGTGGCGGCGATGATCACGGCACGCGAGATGCCGCGTTCGCGCATGTGCTCAGCCGCTTGCGCGGCTTCAGCGTCCGGCGTAAGTCCAAACGCGGCACTGCCGGCCGGCGGCGTTTCGCCGTGTTCGGGCTGATTCAGCGCAAGCACGGGTACGGGCAAACGCCCGGACGAAAACAGCGCGGATACCGCGTCGCGCGTGAGCGGTCCGACCACGCGATCGGCGCCGTCGCCGACGGCGCGCTGATACGCTGCGACAGCCTGCGCCGGCGTACTGCCGGAATCGTAAATGTATACTTCTGCGCGTTGTGGATTCGTATCGGCGAAGCGCGCGGCGAAGAATCCGTCGCGAACCGGCTGCGCGACGGCGCGCAGCGGACCATCGTCCGGAAGCAATAGCGCGATCTTGTGCGATTGCCGATAACCTTCACGCGGTGTGCCGTTGGCGCTGGGCACATACGTGCCGACCGGTTCGTTCGGATGCATGACGACGGTCGGCAAAGATTGCCCCGATTTGCGCAACGCCTGGTCGAGCCATGGCCGCAGTGCGTCGGCCGGCGGCAGCGATTCGGCTTGGCGGCGCAACACATCCGGCGACGCTTGCTGCAACGTGGCGACGAGCTGTTGTTCGTTCTGAGCGCGGTCGGCGCCAGCGAGATAGCGATCAAGTTCGGCGCGTGTCCGCGCGCTGTTGATCGGATCGTTGTTCGCGGCGTAAACGCGTGCGCGCAGTTCGAGCGCACGCACGCGCAGAACTTGTGGAAGTGACGGATCGTTGTAATTGAAATCGAGCGCCTGCAACGCCTGCGCAGGTGCGCGACGCGACAGCGCAATCTCGGCCTGTATCAGCGAAAGCCGCACGCTTTCTTCCGGATTCATGCGCTGCGGCTTGATGCCGTTGAGCGCTTGTGCGGCCTGATCGAGTTCGCCGTTCTCGCGATACGCTTCGGCGGCGCGCAGTTTGAAATGCGCCGCATCGCGCGGGCGTGTGTACGACACATCGAGGAATAGTTGTGCAGCACGGTCGAAGTCGCCTTGCTGATAAGCCTGTTCGGCTCCGGCGGCATCGCCGGCGGGTGCCTGCTCCTGCGTCGGCATTTCGGCGCAGCCGGTGAATAGTGCGCAGGTCGCGACGGCAAAAACGAACAAACGGGGCAGACGTAGCGAACTCATGACCGCTCCTGGTCGAAGAGGCGCACATGATACCGGATTGACTGCGCGACACGCTCGATGCGCTGCAGAATCCGATCGCAGCGGCGCACGCGAAGGCGCGTTAAGCTTGGCGTCCGTTCATGGAGAAACCGATGCCATCCGGCAAGCTGTGGATCGTCGCGACGCCAATCGGCAACCTCGATGATTTTTCGCCACGCGCGCGTGAAGTGCTCGGTGCGGTCGATGTCATTGCCGCCGAAGACACGCGCCACAGCGCGCCGTTGCTGCGGCACTTCGGCATCGCCACGCGTTGCATCGCGCTGCACGATCACAACGAGCGCGACGTCAGTGAAGAATTGGTTGCGCGAATGCGCGACGGCACGACGATCGCGGTGATCAGTGATGCCGGCACACCGCTCATCAGCGATCCGGGATTTCGCCTCGTACGCGCGGCGCGCGAAGCGGGAATCGAGGTCAGCGCCGTGCCTGGACCGTGCGCCGCCATCGCGGCGTTATCGGTTGCAGGTTTGCCGTCGGATCGATTCGTGTTCGAAGGATTTCTGCCGGCGAAATCGTCCGCGCGGCGCGCGCACTTCGAAGTGCTGCGCAATGAATCGCGCACGTTGATTTTTTACGAATCGAGTCATCGCATCCTCGACGCGTTGACCGATGCGGCGCATGTCTTCGGCGAACGCCGCGCCGTCGTCGCGCGCGAGCTGACGAAATTGTACGAGACCGTGCTCGACGGAACACTGCCGCAACTCGTCGCGCGCGTGGCCGCCGATGCGAATCAGCAGCGCGGCGAATTCGTGGTGATGATCGGCGGATCGTCGGATGATGACGATGCCGCGCGGCTTGCCGAGGGCCGTCGCGTGTACGACGTGTTGCGGAGAGAATTGCCGCCGGGCCGTGCGGCGAAAGTCGCTGCGGAAATCACCGGCGCGCCGCGCAACGCGTTGTATACGATTGACGCAGAGGACGAAGCGACGCGGTAGAATGCGCTTGGAGTCGGCCAGGCAGTCGCGGCCTCAA
>JBDUEI010000097.1:0-7868 GCA_040002515.1 Rudaea sp.
GGCGATCGATCTGTCCAACGAACGGTTCGTCGTTTACGTGCCCTCGCCCGCGCCGGACAGCCGGTATGGTCTGCTTGTTTTCGTGCCGCCGTGGAATGACGCCCGAATTCCCGCGCAATGGCTCGCGGTCCTCGATAAGCACGCGCTGATTTTCGTCACGGCGGCCAAGTCCGGCAATGACGCGAATGTGCTCGATCGCCGCGAACCGCTCGCACTGCTTGCCGCGCAGAACATCACCGATCGATACGCCATCGATCCCGCGCGCGTTTTCGTGAGCGGATTCTCCGGCGGTTCGCGCGTAGCGCTCCGGCTGGCGTTAGCGTATCCGGATGTATTCCGCGGCGCATTACTTGAGGCCGGCAGCGATCCGATCGGTACGGCACAAATTCCGTTGCCGCGCGCGGACCTGTTTTCCCGATTCCAGGAAAATTCCCGCATCGTGTACCTCACCGGCCGCGACGATCGCGAGCATCTCGATCAGGATGCCGCGAGCATTCGGTCGTTGCGCACTTGGTGCGCCGCCGGCAGCGAAACCCAAACCGTTCCGTTCACCGCGCACGATGTGGTGGATGCCACAGCGTTCGACAAAGCGCTGACGGCGTTGACGAGTCCACCCTCGCGCGTGGGTGTCGATCAGCTCGGCGCGTGCCGCAAGAAAATCGACGATCAAATCGCGTCGAAATCTCTCGAGATCGAAACAGCGCTGTCGAACGGCCGTCTTGCCGACGCGCGGGCCGCACTCATCGACTTGGACACGAAGTTCGGCGGTCTGGCGTCCCGACCGTTACTCGAACTGCAGCAAAAAATCGACGCCGCGCGTCCGTAACGATCGGTCGATTACTTGTCGCCGCGCTTCGGCGCGTTCTGGACGATCAGAATATTTTCCGTGCGATTGGTCGGCGGCGGCGAAAAATGCCGGAAGCGACGCGCTTGCGCATTGCCCCAGCGATCGAACGTCGAGCGCCACGAATCGGCGGGATCGTCCACGATGCCGCTGTTCTTTTTGAACACATTCAGCGGGAACGTATGACGGAGAAGCGTGCCGGAGAGGCTCCAGCCTGAGGACGGTACATCGTAAAGCCATTCAAAATTCACGCGACGATTCCAATATGTAGACTTCTGAACGTTCGACGGTACATCGAATCGACGCGATAGGCGAGAGCCAGACGCCATTTCGTGCGGATTGCCCTGTCGACGTGCATTCTGCGCGCCCTGGAACCGCCACCCTGGCGCGGTCCGTTCACGTAATAGCGTGTCGCGGGCAGCTATTCTCCGATCTCACAGGAGAATTCACGATGGATAACGATAATTCCGATCGCCTCGCGCGCGCCGCCGATCGCGAAGTACAACGCGACATCGCCGAAACCGCCGCTGCCGTGGACGAAGTCAGCCGAGACGTCCGTCGCGGCGCTGCGAAAGTGCTCGATGCCGCGAGCGATGGCGCCAAAAAATTGAGCCGAAAAGTGAAACCCGGCGTTGGCGCGAAAGTCTCCGCAGCGATCGACGACACCGCCCGTGCGGCACGGCGCTCGGCCGCGAAGGCCGAACCGATCGCCGAAGACGCACGTGGTGCAACGCTGCAATTCGTTCGCGATCATCCGTGGGGCACACTCGCTATCGCCGCCGTGGGCGGCGCGTTGCTCACCGCGTTGCTGCGTTCGCGTCGCTGAGACGGACCGGGCTACATCTTCTCGAACGTTGCGGAGTCCCGATAGTCGCCGGCGATCCATGTGCCGGCGACCTGCAATTCTTCGTCGAGCATGACGAGGTCCGCGCGATATCCGGCCGCGATCTTTCCGACGGTTTTATCCAGCCTTAGAAATTCCGCCGGATATTGCGATGCCATCCGCAGCGCTTCGGCCAGTTCCACGCCGAGCATGCGCACGGTATTCCGCATGGCCGTCGCCATGTCCAGCGCCGAACCGGCCAAGGTTCCCGCGGTGTTCGTGCACAGACCGTCGCGACACGTAATCGTTTCGCCATTGAGACGAAACGTCGATTGATCCGATCCGACCGGCGGCATCGCATCGGTCACCAGAAAAATCTTGCCGCGTGGTTTCGCGGCGAGCGCGACGCGCAACGCAGCCGGATGAACGTGATGCCCGTCGACGATCACGCCGCACCAGCTATCTCTATCTTCCAGTGCCGCACCGACCACGCCCGGATCGCGGGTTTGAAGCGGCGACATCGCATTGTATAAATGTGTAAAGCCGCGCAAACCGGCATCCAGCGACGCCCGCGTTTGCTCATAGGTCGCGGCAGTATGTCCGGCCGCAACGATGACGCCGCGCGCCGACAACTCGCGCACTGTATCGAGCGCCACGTTTTCCGGTGCGATCGTCAACAATGTCGTGTGATCCGCATCGGCGATCAGCGCGATATCGGATCCGTCGGGAATGCGAAATTTCGCCGCATCGTGAATGCCTTTGCGTTGCGTGGCGAGAAACGGTCCTTCCAGATGAATGCCGAGCACGCCCGGGATGCGTTGCGCAATCGCGTCCGCGACGGCAGCTACAGCTCGGCGCATGACATCCGCGTCATCGCTGATCAGCGTCGGCAACAATCCGGTCGTTCCGAATCTGCGGTGCGCGCAGGCTATACGTTCGATCGTCGCCACCGTCGGCGCGTCGTTGAACAACACGCCACCGCCGCCATTGACCTGGCAATCGATGAAGCCGGGCGCGAGGATGCGGCCTTGCAGATCGTGCACTCTCAGATCGTGTCGGGATTCGCCGTTCCCGTTTTTTCGACTCACGACATCGACGATCGTCGGCCCATCGATCAGCACGACGAGATCGTCCGCGATTCCGTTCGGCGTCAACACGCGCCCATTGACCAGCGCGGTCCGCATCAGATCGTTTCCGTGACTTTGCGCAAATGCGGCGGCACATCCGGATTGAAACCGCGGCGCAGCGACAACGCATTGGCCGCGCGATAAAAATTCTGAATCGTCAGCAGCGGCGTGCACGCCGGATGCAACGATTCCGGAACCGGCAACGTGCCGAACTCATTTCCGGGCGCGGCGATCCAGACACGCGCGCCGCGTGCGCGGAATTCGTTCGCGAGTGCGTGCGTTCCGTCCCACGTGTCGTCGCGCTGCGCGAAAACGAGCACGGGAAAATCGCGCCCGACGATCGCCATCGGACCGTGTCGCACTTCCGCCGCGCTGAACGCTTCGGCTTGCAGACTGCAGGTTTCCTTGAACTTGAGCGCGGCCTCCAGCGCTGCGCCGAATCCGAACCCACGACCGATCACGAACATGTTGCGCGTATCGATCAAACCATCGGCGAGCGGCGACCAATCCATGTCCCAGCCGCTGCGCAATTCTTGAGGCACGGCGAAAAGCGCGTCGGTCAGTGCCGCATCGTCGCGCCACGCCGCTGCAATGTGGAGAATGGCAGAAAGCGAACAAATATAACTTTTCGTCGCCGCGACACTGAGTTCCGGACCGGCATGCAACGGCACGACATCGTCTGCGAGTTTTGCCAGCGGCGAATCCTCGACATTGACGAGTGCGACGACGTGCGCGCCCGCCTCTTTCGCCGATCGCGCGTGCTGCACCAGATCCGGGCTTTTGCCGGATTGCGAAATCGCGATATACAACGCGTCGTCGAGTTTTTGCTTCGCCGCATAAACCGAAATCACCGACGGCGATGCCGATGCCGTGAAAAAACCGACCTGGGTTTCGAACACGTACTTCGCGAACGTCGCGGCGTGGTCAGAACTACCGCGCGCGCAGGTGACGATGAATCGCGGCGGCTTTTTGCGCAGACGTGCCGCGAGATTGCGCACGATCGATTCGTTCGCGACGAGTTGGCGTGCGACCGCGTCGCTCGCCTCGTACGCTTCGGCGAACATTTTAGTGCTTTCCGGACGAATCGGGCTCGGACTCATCGCTTGGACTCCGCGTGAAGTTCGGCGACGAAGTCGTACGCATCACCGCGATATAGCGATGACGTGAACTCCACGACACGACCGTCATCGAGAAAAGCGCGGCGTTCGATCGCCAGCGCCGGACTGCCCTCGTCCATGTCGAGCAACGCCGCCTGTTCGGCATCCAGCGCGACCGCGCGCAGTCGCTGCAACGCGCGTGTCGGCCTGCACTTCAGGTGTTCGAGCGTATCGTAAAGGGAAAGTTTTACCGACTTCGGATCGCGCAGGATCGATTGCGGCACAGCGGTGTTTTCCAGCGCCAGCGGCTTGTCTCCGGCGAAGCGCAAGCGCTTCAATCGCACCACGCGCGAGCCGGGCGAAAGATGCAGGGCGAGCGCTTCTTCCGGCGACACTTCGCCGACACTGCGTTCGAGAAAACGCACACGAGGTTTCAAGCCGCGAATGCGCAAATCATCGGTAAAACCGGTGAGCTTCGAAAAGGATTTGACGATGCGATCGGCGACGAATGTTCCTGCACCATGCCGTTGCGTCAGCAGACCGTCATCGGCCAGCCCCACTATCGCCTTGCGCACGGTGACGCGCGACAATGACAAAAGATCGGCGAGTTCGCGTTCGCTCGGTAGCGCCTGTCCTGGCGGCAATTCGCCGTTCTCGATCATGCGTTGCAGCGAGTGGCGAACGCGCAGATAAGCGAGAGATCGGCCGCCGCTCTCGTCGCGGCTGATCCGTTTGTATTGATTGACGATGCCGTTGTACATCCGAATAAAATACCAGTAAGATACCACTGGCGCAAGTTTGGTCGATATGCGATCGATTATCGGTCGCTTAATTCCATCTGGTGTTCAACTGGTATTAAATGACGGGCAGCGAAGGCAATGGCAACACGAGGTGAAGCGGTGACGGGACAATCCCCTCCGGTAGACGTGTTCGATCTGGTGATCTTCGGCGGTACCGGCGATTTGGCTTATCGCAAACTTCTGCCGGCACTCTACCAACGCTTCGCCGACGGACAGATTCAGCCGGGCAGCCGCATCGTCGGCACCGCGCGCGACAAATTCGACGACGCCGAATATCGCCGTCATGTTTCCGAAGCGCTCGAACGCGCCGGCGTCGGCAAGAATTCCGAGGAGATGGCTAAAAACTTCCTGGGACTCGTCAGCTACCGACCGACCGATGCAAACAGCGATATCGGCTGGGACGACTTCGCAAAATATCTCCTCTCCACCGGCCCGCGCATCCGCGTGTATTACCTCGCCACCAGCGCCGCGATCTACGTGGCGATTTGCGAACATCTGAAAAAACTCGGACTCACCGAGGGCGAAGTGCGCGTCGTCATCGAGAAACCGATCGGCAGCGATTCGGCCACGGCCGCATCGATCAACAATGCCGTCGGCCGTTCGTTCGATGAGCGCCAGACCTACCGCATCGATCATTATCTCGGCAAAGAAACCGTGCAGAACCTGCTCGCGCTGCGTTTCGGCAACGCGCTGTTCGAGCCGTTGTGGCACGCCGATCATATCGATCATGTGCAGATCACCGTCGCCGAAACCGTTGGTGTGGAAACGCGCGCGTCGTATTACGCCAACGCGGGTGCGTTGCGCGACATGATCCAGAATCACATGCTGCAACTGGTGTGCATGGTCGCGATGGAACCGCCCGCGTCGCTCGAAGCCGATGCAATCCGCGATGAAAAACTCAAAGTGCTGCGCTGTCTGGCGCCCATCGATGCGAGCAATGCCGATTCCCTCACCGTGCGCGGCCAATATCGCGCGGGCGCCACACCGACCGGTCGCGTGCCCGGCTATCTCGAAGAATCCGGACTCGGCGACAAAGGCACCGACACCTTCGTCGCGCTGAAAGCCAACGTAAAAAACTGGCGCTGGGCCGGCGTACCGTTTTATCTACGCACGGGCAAACGCCTGGCCGAACGCGTGTCGGAAATCGTCATCGCGTTCCGCGCTATTCCGCATTCCATTTTCGGCCCGACGGCCGGACCGATCACGCCGAACAAACTCGTGCTTCGTCTGCAGCCGGACGAAGGCGTGAAATTGTGGCTGATGATCAAATATCCCGGGCCTGGCGGCCTGCGTTTGCGCTGCGTTCCGCTCGACATGAGTTTCGCCGAAGCGTTCGGCGTGCGTTATCCGGATGCGTACGAGCGTTTGTTGATGGATGTCGTGCGCGGCAATCAAACGCTGTTCATGCGCCGCGACGAAGTAGAAGCCGCATGGAAATGGATCGATCCGATTCTCGCGGCGTGGAAATCCGAAGACGCCGAACCGAAACCCTACACCGCCGGAAGCTGGGGGCCGAGCGCCGCGGTCGCGCTGATCGAACGCGACGGCCGCACCTGGCACGAGGAGTAGCCGATGGCGAGCGCGACGATCGATTATTTCTTCGACGATAGTCACGCGCTCGCCGCTACGTTCGCGCAGATGGTCGCCGCGAATTTGCGTGCGGGAATATCTGCGCGTGGTCGTGCGTCGATCGCACTGTCGGGCGGTACGACGCCGGAAAAGTTCCTCATCGAATTGTCGACACAGCCGCTGGACTGGAGCCGCGTTATCGTCACGCTCTGCGACGATCGCTGGGTGCCGCCGCACAGCGATCGATCCAACGAACGATTGATGCGTGACACGCTCTTGCGCAACGCCGCCGCTCCCGCCGAATTCGTGCCGCTGTATGTCGACGTGAGCACGCCGGAGCAGGCGTTGATCCAGCTCAGCGCGAACATCGCGCGAGTGGCGCCGCCGTTCGATGTCGTCGTGCTCGGCATGGGCGACGACGGACACACTGCATCGCTTTTCCCGGACGGCGATCACCTGCCCGCCGCGCTCGATCCGAACGGCAGCGCGCGCGTGTCGCCGATGCGCGCGCCGGGCGCACCCGAACCGCGCATCACACTGACTTTGCCGGCGCTGGTTGCAACGCGTGCGATGTACCTGCATATCGAAGGTGCGCATAAGAAAGACGTATTCGATCGCGCGATGGCCGCCGACGGCGCGCATCGGCACGCGCCGATCCGCAACGTGATCGACGCCTCGCACGTCACGCCCGGCGTGTTTTGGTGTCCATGAAGGACACACAGGAGAATTCGAAATGAAACTGCAGTCCACCGTCGACGACGTCACGCAGCGCATCATCGAACGCAGCGGCGAATCGCGCGCGAAGTATCTGGCGAAAATCGATGCCGCGAAAGGCGACGGTACGCATCGCACGCGCCTGTCGTGCGGCAATCTCGCGCACGGTTTCGCCGCCTGCGGCCCGACCGACAAAGCCAATTTGCGCGGCGGCGTGAAACCGAATATCGCGATCGTCACCGCGTACAACGACATGTTATCGGCGCATCAACCGTACGAACGTTTTCCGGAATTGATTCGCGGAGCAGCGCGCGAGGTGGATGCAACCGCGCAAGTCGCAGGCGGCGTTGCTGCGATGTGCGACGGCGTGACGCAGGGCCGCGCGGGCATGGAGCTGTCGCTGTTTTCGCGCGACGTCATCGCGTTGTCGACGGCGGTCGCGCTCTCTCACGACATGTTCGACGCGGCGCTGTATCTCGGCATCTGCGACAAGATCGTGCCGGGTCTATTGATCGGCGCGCTGAGCTTCGGTCATCTGCCCGCGATATTCGTCCCGGGCGGTCCGATGCCGAGCGGCATCAGCAACGATGAAAAATCGAAAGTCCGGCAACTGTACGCCGAAGGGAAAGTCACGCGCGCGGACTTGCTCGAAGCCGAAGCCAAGTCGTATCACGCACCCGGCACGTGTACGTTCTACGGCACCGCGAATTCCAATCAGATGTTGATGGAGATCATGGGTCTGCATTTGCCGGGTGCGAGTTTCGTGCATCCGAATACGCCGTTGCGCGATGCGTTAACGGTCGAGGCGGTGCATCGCGTCGCCGATCTCACCGCGCTCGGCAAAACCTATCTGCCGGTCGGACGCGTCATCGACGAGCGCGCCATCGTCAACGG
>JBDUEI010000098.1:0-8808 GCA_040002515.1 Rudaea sp.
GCAATCGTGCGCGATGTGCACATACGCCATGATCCAGTTGTCGTCGCCGATGCGCGTGACGCCGCCGCCGTCGACGGTGCCGCGATTGATGGTGACGAATTCGCGAATCAGATTGCGCTCGCCGAGAATCAGTTCTGTTCTTTCGCCGGAAAATTTCTTGTCCTGCGGATCGGCGCCGATCGATGCGAACTGGAAGATGCGCGTGTCGCGGCCCATGCGCGTCGGACCCTGGATCACGACATGCGGACCGATGGTGCTGCCATCGCCGATCTCGACATCCGCACCGATCACGCTGTACGCGCCGATGCTGACGTTGGCGCCGAGCTTTACGCTGGGATCGACGACCGCGGTCGGATGAATCCCGCTCTTGTCGATCATTACTGCGGACGCTCGGCGCACAGCAATTCGGCTTCGGCTACTTGTTTGTCGCCGACGAACGCGCGGCAGATGAATTGGCCCATCTTGCGAATGGTGCGGCGAAGCTCGACGTCCAGAATGAGTTGATCGCCGGGTTGGACGAGTGCGGAAAATTTCGCATTGTCCACTTTTACCAAATAGAAAAGCCGCTTGCTGTTTTTCTCTTGTGCCGAGAGAAAAATGAGCAGGCCGCAGGCTTGTGCCAATGCTTCGATGATGAGCACGCCGGGCATGACCGGGTGGCCGGGAAAATGACCCTGGAAAAACGGCTCGTTGATGGTGACGTTCTTGATCGCCTTGAGCCGTTTGTCGGGCGTCAGTTCCAGCACGCGATCGACGAGCAGAAAAGGGTATCGATGCGGCAGAAGCTGCAGGATTTCTTCGACGTTCACCGGCAAGGTGACGCGATGCGGTTCGTTCATGGTTTCGTTACCTTTTCGAGTGCTTTCACGCGGCGGAACAGTTCGTCCAGATGCCGGAATCGCGCTGCATTGCGACGCCATACGGCGCTTTCCTGAGCCGGCATTCCCGACGAATAATCGCCGGCGCTGTGGATCGATTGCGTGATCATGGCTTTCGCCGTGATCCGCACATTATCCGCGATCGTGACGTGTCCGAGAATCCCGGCGCCGCCGCCGATCTGGCAATAGCGGCCGATTTTCGCGCTGCCGGCGATCGCCGAGCAGCCGGCCATCGCGGTGTGCGCGCCGATGTGGACGTTGTGCGCGATCTGGATTTGATTGTCGAGGCGTACGTCTTCCTCGAGCACGGTGTCGTCGAGCGCGCCGCGATCGACCGTGGTATTCGCACCGATTTCGCAATCGTCGCCGACGCGCACGCCGCCGAGTTGCGGCACCTTGATCCAATGGTCGCGTTCGAATGCCAAGCCGAAACCGTCGGCGCCGAGCACGGCGCCGGAATGGATCAGCACGCGCTTGCCGAGCGTCACGTTGGCCACGAGCGTCACGCGCGCCATCAGCCGCGATTGCGCGCCGACGAGGCACCGCGAACCGACCACACAGCTTGAGCCGACGATGACGCCGTCGTCGATCACCGCGTCGTCTTCGATCACGCACAACGGGCCGATGCTCGCGCTCGCCGCAACGCGCGCGCTGGGCGCCACGACCGCGCTCGGATGAACGCCGGGTTTTGCCGCCGGCAGACGTTCGTACAGTGCAGCGATTTTTGCGAACGCGACGTACGGATCTTTTGCGATCAGCGCATTGCCGGGCCATACGTCGGCGTCGTCCTCGCGTAACACCACGACACCGGCATGGCTGGCCGCTAGTTCTTTGCGGTACTGAAGGTTGGCGAGAAAGCTCAATTGATCGGGCGTCGCCGCGGCGAGCGTGCCGACGCCGGAAATTAATTTCGACGCGTCGCCGCGCAGGCCGAGTCCGAATTGCTCGGCCAGAGACGCGAGCGAATGATGCGCGGGATGCGTCATGGTTTCGCCGCAGTTTTGGCGCGGCGCAGGCGGTCGAGCACGGCATCGGTAATGTCGATGCGTGGGCTGGCGTAAATCACCGGGCTGCTGACGATGAGATCGTAGGCGTTGGCGTGCGCGTACTCGATCACCGTGTTGTTGATGTCCTGCCAGATTCGATCGCGCTCGGATACGGCGCGCGCGTTGAAATCGGCGTGCAGATCGTCGCGGCCGCGTTTGATCGAGCGCTCCAGCGTTTCGGTTTCGCGCTTGAGCGCATCGGCGTCGGGTTTGCTCATGATCGCGCTGTCGCGCTGATAGCGTTGACGCAACGTCGCCAGCCGGGTTTCGTCGGTGCTCAAACCGGCATCGCGCGCGGCGAATTCCTTTTGCAGGCGGGCCTGGCTTTCGAGCATCTGCGGGGCGGTGTCGATCAGGCGTTTGAAGTCGACATAGCCGATCTTTTCCGCAGCGGACGGGGCGGGTTGAGCCTGAATCATGGCTGGAATCAGAGCGAGCGTCAGCAAGAGTGCGCCGATGCCGAATCTCCCGCCTGCGCTTGCCCTCACCCTAGTGCCTCGCTGAATGTGTCGGAACATGGCGGACCCACCCCTGCGTCCGCCATGACCCCTATCTTAGCGCTTTACGCCTCGAGTTCAGAACGTGGTACCGAAGTTGAACTGCAGCGTTTCGCCGATATCGCCGGGCTTGCTGCGGATCGGACGGCCGATGTTGATCACGATCGGACCGACCGGCGCCTGCCAATGCAGCGAAATGCCGGTGGAGGCGCGCAGTTCGCTGAATGAGAAGCCGGTGTTGTTGAAGATGCCGGCATCGCCGAGCGAGCGGTTGTTGACGTTGAACACGTTACCGACGTCCAGATACCACGACAGGCGCGTGGTGCTGTCGTCCTTGACGAACGGCGTCGGGAAGATGACTTCGGCGGAGCCTACCGTCTTCAAGTTGCCGCCGAACGGCTGACGGCATTCGACGGTGCTTGCGACGCAGCCCGCATTGGGCGTCAAACCGTACGGACCGAGCGTGTTGTCGCGGAAGCTGCGCACGTCAGAGATGCCGCCAGCGTAGAAATCTTCGAAGAAGGGCAGGCCGTTGACCTTGATGGAGGCGCCGGTTTCCGGATCGCGCCCGGTCGCACTGCGGTAGGTGTTGCCGTAACCGATCGTGGCCGACCCTTCGAACGTCAGCGCGCTGCTGATCGGAATGTATTGCGCGTAGCGGTAGACCAGCTTGAAGTACTCCACCGTCGAGCCGGGCAGCGCGACTTCCGCCGAAAACTGCTGCAGCGAGCCGTGCGTCGGATTGAAGTATTTGTTGCGCGTGTCGTGCGCCCAGGTCGCCTGCATCGTCCATTCGTGAAACGTGTTGTGATTGAGGCGCTTGATATAGTCGACGATTGGAAGCGGTGAAAAGTCTGACTCGATGAAGACCGTCTGACCTGTAACGGGATCGATCTTGCATGCATTCGTCGTAGTGTCTGTCACGCAAAATCTTTGGTTGGTCAGAATCTGCGTCTTGTTTACACCCAACTGCAGGTTCACGGTATCGCTTTCGGAAACCGGAATTCCCAGATACGTCGAGAACGCTGCCGTGTTGCTCAGGTAGTTGGCCAGATTGGCCTGTTGCTGATCGAGTTTGGCGTACGACACGTCGTAACCGAGTCCGATGCCGTCGGTGGTCAGGTACGGCTGGTAATACGACAGATCGTATTTTTCCAGGAAGCTGCTCTTCGACGCGGTGACCGAAGCGCGATCGCCCGTGCCCAAGAAATTGTTTTGCGAGACGGAGGCGCTGAGCACGACGCCGTAAACCTGCGAATAACCCAGGCCGAACGTGAAAGAACCCGACGTCGTTTCGTCGACGTTGACGAGCACATCGACCTGATCTTCCGACCCGGCCACTTTGGGCGTGGTCAGATCGACCTTCCTGAAATAGCCCAGACGCTGCAAACGCACTTTGGAACGATCGATCGCAGCCTGCGAATACCACGCACCTTCGAGCTGGCGCATTTCGCGACGGATCACTTCGTCCTGCGTGCTGTGATTACCCTTGATGTTGATGTAGCGCACGTAGACGCGCTTGCCGGGATTCACGAAAAAGTTGATCGCGACCAGGCGATTTTCGCGATCGACCGTTGGAATCGGCGTGACCTGCGCGAAGGCGTAGCCGATGTTGGCGAGCACCGCGGTCATCTGCTGTGCTGATTTTTCGAGTTTCTGGCGCGAGAACACTTCACCGGTTTTGGCCGTGATCAGCTTGGCCATGTCCTCTTCGGCCAGGACCAGATTGCCGCTGAGCTTGATATCGGAAATCGAGAAAATCTGGCCTTCGGTGACATTCGCGGTGAGATACATTGCGCGCTTGTCGGGGCTGATGCTGACCTCGGTCGAATCGACGCTGAAATCGACATAGCCGCGATCGAGATAGTAGGAATTCAGCTTCTCCAGATCGCCGGATAATTTTTCGCGCGAATACTGATCGTCGTGCGAGTACCACGACGCGATGTTGGTCGTGCCGGATTCGAAATCGCTGCGGATCTCTTTTTCGGAAAACGCCTTGTTGCCGACGATATTGATCTGCTTGATCTTCGAGATTTTGCCTTCGGCGATGACGATCGACACTTCGACGCGGTTGCGGTCGAGCTCGATGACTTTCGGTTTCACCGTCACGTTGTATTTGCCGTGGTTGTAGTACTGGCGCGTCAGTTCCTGCGTGATGCGGTCCAGTGACAGACGATCGAACGGTTCGCCTTCCGAAAGTCCGATGTCTTTCAGGCCTTTCAGCAAATCCTCGGATTTGAGATCCTTATTGCCCTTGATCTGAATCTTCGAAATCGCCGGACGTTCCTTCACGGTGATAACGAGGATGTCGTCCTGGCGCGTGACCTGAACATCGGTGAAAAACCCCGTCTTGTACAAGGCGCGGATCGATTGCTGCACGCGCTCGGTAGTAACGCGATCGCCTTTTTCCACCGGCAGATAGGTGAACACCGTACCGGCCGAGATGCGCTGCAAACCGTCGATGCGGATGTCGGAGGCGACAAACGGATCCATGGCGTAGGTGTTCGCGGCAAGACAGGCCAGCAGTAAAACGGCGGCGATACGCTTCATCGTCACTTCCAGAAGTTGTTGTTGTTACGGCCCGCGTCATGCGGGCGGCGTTGTTTTCGTGTCACCGCACTTGCGCGCCGCGGTCGGTGACCGTGGCGGCGCAATCACGTTTTTTCGTGTAATTTCTACGCCTTAACTGGCGACCAGTCGCGCAATGTCGTTATAGAACGCGACGCTCATCAACGTAACCAATAGCGCCATGCCGACATATTGGCCGGCCATCATCGCCCGTTCGCTCACCGGGCTGCCCTTGAGCCACTCGATAAGGTAATACAGCACGTGACCGCCGTCCAAAATCGGAATCGGCAGAAGATTCAGTATGCCGAGGCTCAGCGAAATCACCGCGAGAAACGACAGGAACCAGGCCAGTCCCATTTGCGCCGAGACGTTGGCGACTTGCGCGATACCGATCACGCTAGATAGATTTTTCGGCGACGCCTGTCCGGTGACGATGCCCGCGATCAGCCCGAACGTGCTGCGCGTGGTTTTCCACATTTCGTTGAATGCCGCCGGAATCGCGCGTAGCGGTCCGAGACGTTCCAGCGCGTTCATGGCCCGGCTTTCGCCGACGCCGATGATCCATTTTGATTTTCCGTCGACGCTTTTCTGTTCTGCGGTCACGACGAGCGGCACGCGTTGACCGTCGCGCAGCACGAGGACGTTCAGCGTCGGATTCTTGGCCGCTTCCAGCGCGATGGCCGGAATCACGTCGGAAAACGAATTGACGGGAATGTCGTTGATCTGCGTGATGCGATCACCGACGCGCAAACCGGCGCGTTCGGCGGGCGAGTCCGGACTGACCAGACCCGCAGTCGCCGGCGGCGGCTGCAGCTTGAGCCCGATCGCGGCGAACGTTTTTTCGTTGTCGGCAGAATCGCGCGGCAACGAACTCAACGCGATGACGTGCTGACTGGCTTGGCCTTGTGCATCGACGACGCTCAGCGCGGCATCGCGGCGCAGCATCGACGCTTCGCCCACGCCCATCATCGCTTCGCTCCACGAACCGACGTGCTGATCGTCGACGCCGACGATGCGGTCGCCCGCGTGCAAGCCGGCGGCAGCAGCCAGACCTTGCGGCGTATCGATCACCGGTTCGAAATCCGGGCGGCCGATGACGAACATCGCCCAGAACGCGACGATGGTGAAAAGAATATTGGCGGCAGGACCGGCCAGCGCGATGCAGATGCGCTTCCACACCGGTGCTGCGTTGTATTCGCCGGGCAGATTGGCGACCGATCCGGGGGAGTCGGATTCGCGGGCATCCAGGAATTTGACGTAGCCGCCGAGCGGAATCATGCCGATCGCGTACTCGACGCCGTCGCGCCCCACGCGCGACCACAACGGTTTGCCGAAGCCGATCGAAAAGCGCAGAACTTTGACGCCGCAGCGGCGCGCGACCCAATAGTGTCCGAACTCGTGCAACGTGACCAGTAAACCGAGCGTGACCAGCAGCCACCACGCGGATCCGAAAAACTCACTCATCAACATGCCTGCTTAGAAGTCTGACTGGTCTATGCGATGCCGCGCCGCAAATCCGCACGACGGACACCGCCCACCGTCTCGGCGATCCGAACGGCCAATTATAGACGGTTTAGCGGCCGCTCCGGCCTTAAATCGATTCCCGCAACTCAGCAAAACGACCGCCGCATCATACGTTGCGCCAACTGGCGCGCGGTTAAATCCACGTAAATGAGACTGTCCAGATCGCCGACCGGTTCAGCCGCCATTGCGGCAAGGGTGACTTCGATCAATTCAGGAATCGCGAGAAAAGGCAGCGAGCCCTCCAGGAAAGCGCCGACCGCCACTTCATTGGCCGCATTCAAAATCGCCGGTGCGGTGCCACCAGCCGCGAGTGCGTGATAGGCCAGATCGAGACATTTGAAGGTATGCCGATCGGGCACTTCGAAATCCAGGCGAGCCAGCGCCGGCAGATCGAGCGACGCCACACCGCCGTCGATGCGATCGGGCCACGCCAGTGCGTGCGCGAGCGCGGTTCGCATGTCCGGATTGCCGAGCTGTGCGAGCGTGGAGCCATCCGCGTATTCGACCAGCGAGTGAATGATGCTTTGCGGATGGACGACGACATCGATCTGCTCGACTTTCGCGCCGAATAGCCAGTGCGCCTCGATGACTTCGAGACCTTTGTTCATCAGCGTCGCCGAATCGACCGAAATCTTTCGGCCCATCGACCATTTCGGATGCGCGCAGGCCTCATCGGGCGTGATCCTGGTCAGATCTTCACGACGCTTGCCGCGAAACGGTCCGCCGGATGCGGTGAGGATGATGCGCCGCACGCCGGCTGAATCCAGATCGCGGCGCGGGTTCGGCAGGCACTGGAAAATCGCGTTGTGTTCCGAATCGATCGGCACCAACGTGCCGCCGCTGGCCCTCAGCGCATTCATCAGCAGCGGCCCGGCCATCACGACCGATTCCTTGTTGGCCAGCAGCAAACGTTTTCCCGCACGCGCGGCGGCAAATGTCGAATCGAGACCGGCGGCGCCGACGATCGCAGCGATCACGGTGTCGCAATCCGGGCTGCTCGCCGCCTCGCGCAGACCCGCGCTGCCCGCGCTCGCGCGTGCGGCGAGTCCGGCGCTGAGAAGTTTGTCGCGCAGCGAAGGTAACAGCGCTTCGTCGGCGATCACGGCGAGCGCTGGCTTAAAACGAATGCAGAGTGCGACGAGTTCGTCGACTTTCCGGTGCGCGGCGAGCGCGGACACCTGAAACCGTTGCGGATGCCGCGCGATGACATCCAGTGCACTGGCGCCGATCGATCCCGTCGCTCCGAGGATCGCCACGCGTCTCATCGATTCGTCGCTCATAATCCCAAAAGATATTTCCCGAGCGCGAAAATCGGCAACGCGGCGAATACGCCGTCGAGGCGATCGAACACGCCGCCATGACCGGGGAAGAGCGCACCCGAATCCTTTACGTTGGCGTGACGCTTGATCACGCTTTCGAAAAGATCGCCGACGACAGAAAACAGAACCGATACCAGTGCGACGACGATCAGCGCGATCAACAGCATGCCGCGCACGTTCAACAGCCAGCCGCCGACCGCGGCGACGATGGCCGATCCGACGAGCGCGCCATACACGCCGGCGATGGTCTTGCCCGGGCTGATATTCGGCGCGAGTTTTTTACGCCCCCATCGTTTGCCCGCGATGTAGGCGAACGTATCGGCGCCCCAGATCAGCAGCAGCGAATACAGCGCCCACGTGTGTATGTCCGGTTGCGTGAGATGAATCGACATCAGGGCCACCCACGCCGGGATGATCGCGAGAAATCCGGCCAGCAGTTTGATCGACACATTTGCGCGCGTGAGCGCCGCGGCGAATGAATAGTGCTTGAGCCAGAACAGCGCGAAAAACCACCACACCACGCCGACACCGATCGTCGCCCACCAGAACATCGAGCCACGATCGATCCACAGCGTGATCATCAGCGCGAGAGCCAACGCCACGAGCACCGCGCGCAGTGGACGCGAACGCATGCCCGACAAGCGCGTCCATTCCCATAACGCGATGAGGCACAACGCCGCGATGATCGCGCCGAGCGCGACGGTCGGCGTGAACAGGATCAGTGCGATCGCAAACGGCGTGATCAGCAGCGCGGTGATGATGCGCTGCTTCATTCGGCGTCGCTCGTTTTGCCGTAGCGGCGTTCTCTTGCGGCGAATGCGTCCACGGCGGTCTGCAGGCTCGTCTCGTCGAAATCGGGCCACAGCGTATCGCAGAAATACAATTCCGCGTAGGCCAGCTGCCACAAAAGAAAATTGCTGATGCGCTGCTCGCCGCTGGTGCGGATGAACAGATCCACCGGCGGTCCCTCGGCCAG